>NZ_FQYM01000003.1 GCF_900141705.1 Fibrobacter sp. UWP2 | reverse complement strand
TACGCGCACCTTCGCCTTGCCGCCCGCGATGTACACGGAACCGCCCTGGCTGGACCACTTCTTGAAGCCCTCCCTGGGGTGGTATGCTGCACCGCCGAGCTGTTCCCTTTCGGCCAGGAGTATCGCCTCCACGAGCCTTGCGCCCATCTCCCTCGACAGCGCGTCAAGGCAGCTTTTCCCCTGTTCGGCAAGGTCGGCCAGAACCACCCCGATACTGGTCGAAATGTCGATTTCTTCGCGGCGGACGATTGACAGTTTTGGGGTTCTTTTTGTACTTTTCATCATGGTGGTTATCCTCTTGCTTGGTGTTTTTTTGCTGAACCAAATTTACAAGTTGGAGACCACCTTTTTCTTTTTGGTTGCAGAAATTTCAACTAACTTTGGGGCATCTTCCCGAGAATATCCCAGTTCTTGAGGGCATTGGCGTCGTTCAGCACCTTGTCGTACAGTTTTTTCTGGTAGGCAAACGACTCGGTCGAAATCACCTTGGTGCCGTTCTTTCGCATCTGATCGGCATAGCCCTTGGTAAAGTTGTAGATTTCGTCGGCGCTCCAACAAGCCCATTCACCGCACCAGTCCGGTTCGTTACTGATGGAGATGGCATACAGAGGAACACCCTGGTTCTTCATGTAAGCGGTAAAGCTGTTCAGGTGATCCACGTACTTCTGGTAGTTCGAAGCGGCCATGTGCTGGTTAGCACCCGCATAAGGCGAAGTCCACGGAGTTGCATACAAGATAAAGTCATCACCGGCCACAGCCTTCGCATACTTTGCAGCCTGCACTTCCTTATTGAAATCGTTCGAACTTGCATACACCGGAATGCGGAGCGTGTTGAGGCCAATCTGGCCATCGCCCGTACCGAACGCAAGCTTGGCATCGGCTTCGGAAAGGCCGCCACCGCCCTGCCACTGGTTATGCACCATGCCACCAAACCCGCGAATCACCTGGTGTTCGTCGGTAACATCGACATTGACTGTACTTGAGAAAACCGCAGTAGATGCGGCCATAATCCCACAAAGCGCCCTAAGCGCTAGTTTCTTATTCATAAGAACCACCCTTGTCAACACAGAGTGTGCTGATTGCACACTCCCAAACTTAAAAATACCCCTTAAAAAGGCTTTTTTCTAACCAAAACGAATTATTTCATTGACTAATTGTCAATAGTGGACAAAAAAAAAGTCCCCCGAAGCGAAATGCCTCGGGGGACTTTATGACGCCGTAAGGGCGCCGGTTTGGATGTGTGGTGTTTAGGGAGCTCTTCTACTTTGCGGTGGCCATGAACTTCATTTTACCGTCCATGGAGCGCAACATGTAAATTCCTTTGTTAAATCCGGCATCGGTCAGCGCCTGGGAGGCCGTTTTGCCCTGCATCTCGACCGTCCCCACCATCTTGCCCGTCACGTTGAACACGCGGTAGGTGCTGGTAACGGCATGGTTGAATTGGGCAACCTTGCCAATGGCCTGCGGACTAATAGGCTCGGTATCTTCAGCGTCCTTGCCTTCGAGAATGTTGAAGTAGTCAATATCGAACCAGGAGCCGACAACCGTGAGCCTCAGAACATGTTCACCCGCGGGGAGCGTGATGTTGGCCTTGACCTTGTTGTAATCTTCGTAATTTTCTTCGCCCGAACTTGCAGCGGGCACGGAGATTTCATCGGTAATATCCGTCCCGTCGAGGCTAAACTTGAAGCTGGAGGTGTTGCCCGCAGCAGCGACAGCGGCATAGAGCGTGTAGTCGCCGGCCTTTGCCACGTTGATGGTATATTCGAGCCATTCGCCCTCGGTATTGTAGCCCACCACGACGCCGGTCGCCTTCTTGTAGAGGTCCACTCCAGTGCCGTCGCGGAGGTCGCTATCGCCGTGGTTCTCGGAATCAGATTCATTGTAAGAATCGACATCGCCACCGCGGCCCGTACCCGGTTCGTCGAAGTTTTCCGCCTCGATCTTGCCCGGCACCACCCATGCCTTGCCACCGAACGGCTTCTGCGGTTCAGGAGGAGTCGTGCCGCTTCCTTCGAAGCCCCACGCCTTGATGGCCATGGTAGAATCCCTGCTGCCCTTGAACACCAGGAACACCTGTTCCACGATGCCCTTGAGGCCAGTAACTTCGCAGGAGTTTTCGGCAAAGGTATTCTTGTTGCCGGTATTCTTGAGCGTGCAGGTGCCGGCGAGCGTACCCGTCGCAGAACCCGTATGGATTTCGACCTTGTCGCCATCAGCCGTGCTTGCGGCCTGCACCACGAAACCAGTGGCAGCGGTACCGAAGTCCACACCACTCACGCGAATCCACGATTCCTTCGTGGAAAGCGGGAGCAACAGGTGCTCGGCGACCTTGCCAGGATTCCAGTTGGAACGGCTACGAATGCCCTTCTGCTTGGAGCAGGTGAGTGCCGGATACCAGTCATACGGATCGAAGTTCTCAATCTGCTTCGGACCTTCCTTCGTGAAGGTCAGTTCCTTCATAGTGCCGTCGCCATTGTAGTAGAATTCATCCACGCTCACGCTGCGATGGAATGCAGGCACCGGATTCGCCTGACCGTCATCGGCAGGAATCTTTTCCAGGCCGTCATAACCATTCGCGATGCGACGGTCATGGTAAGCGACATACCAATGGCCCTTGAATTCGGCAATGCCATGATGGTTGTTGTTGTTCGCGTTGATGTTTTGGCCGCCAATGCTCGGGTTACCCATGAAGATGCCCTTGTATTCGTAGGGGCCCATAGGTTTATCAGACATACCGTAAGCAATGCGCAAGTCGGCCGTACTGTAAGAGAGATAGTACTTGCCCTTGTACTTGTGGATGTACGAGGCTTCCATCGCCTTCGGGCCACCGATTTTCAGGTGAGTCTTAGAACTCACATCGAAGCCCTTCATGTCGGAATTGAACTTATAGATGTTGAAAATATCGTTGTTGTTGTTTGCTGCCGGACGGCTATCGCTACTACCGCCACCAAAGGTGAAGTAACCCGTGCCGTCGTCATCGAAGAAAATACCCGGATCAAAGCACCAGCCGATGCCGTCGCAGTCCGCAAGGCCGCCACCCCAGTTGTTGATGAGTTTCTTGCCACCCGAGACAGGGTTCGCCCACGGGCCGGCAATGCTGTCGGCAGAGATGAGGCCCACGCCGCCACCACCGCCATCGGGAAACACGATGTAGAGTTTGCCATCCTTGGGGTTCACCGCAATGTCAGACGCCCAGATATCACCGATTCCGTCCACCTTGCGCGCATCGTAAATGATGCCGAAGTCGGTCCAGTTCTTCATGTCCTTGGTACGGAAACCATAGAGGGCCTTGATGTTGTAGCCGTTGGCATTGGCTGCCGCCGGGTCGTCAGAGTCCGTGATGACGTAGAAGTAAGTGTCATCGGCGGCAGCACCCGGGTCCGCCAGGTAATGATATGCAGAAATAGGGTTGTCTGCGAGAGCGTACATGCCGGCGCCCGCCAAAAGGCATGCGGCAGTCAAGCTTTTTTTCAATCCCATAAAATCTCCTTAGGAGAATAATACTCCCCCTATGTCTTAGAAAATAACTTCGCCCGGGATTCAAATCCCGGGCGAAGTTCAAGGTTTCATGGATGTTTTATCCACAGGAAACCGCATTTTTACGCAGATTTCCGCTATTTTGTTACGCTAACGCGGCTAACAGCACCAGTCGCACGGTTGCGAATCAGGCTCACACCGTAGGCGCCCTTCTGGGAGCCCATCTTTTGCCACAAGGCAGAAGCTTCAGCCGCATCGTGCGCCTTAAAGTTCGCCACAAGTTTTCCCTTGAGGTCAAACACGTCGAAGCGGACCATTTCGGAGGCATGCATCACAGCAACAGAGCCATTGAGGCCTGTCGTCCCGCCGCCAATGGGATCCGGATCTGCTTCGCCCTTGTTCACAAAGTTGATGTAGTCGATGTCCATCCAGTCACCCATGACGGTGAAGCGGAGAATGTGTTCACCGGCAGGGAGGGTCACGTCGGCAGAGACCTTGCTGTAGTCATCGTAGTTGTCTTCGCCAGAAGTCGCCTGCGGGACAGAAACCGTCTTGGTGATATCGTCGCCATCGATGGAGAGCTTGAATCCAGAAGTCGCATTGGCAGAGGCCACAGCAGCATACATGGTGTAGTCGCCAGCCTTGGCGATATTCACGGTGTATTCGAGCCATTCGCCGGCCTGGTTGTAACCCACGACATAACCCGTAGCCTTCTTGTAGATATCGACGCCGGTGCCTTCGCGGTAGCTCTTGCCGCCGTTGCTTTCGGCGCCATGGTCATCAGCATCGTTGTCGCTATAGGAATCGACACCCGCACCGCGGCCCGTACCCGGTTCGTCAAAGTTTTCCATCTCGATCTTGCCGGGGATCGCCCAGGCCTTGCCGCCAAACGGCTTCTGCGGTTCCGGAGGCGTAGTGCCACTGCCCTCGAAGCCCCATGCCTTCACGTACATGGTAGAATCCTGGTTACCCTTGAACACGAGGAACAGCTGGTTCACGATGCCCTTGAGGCCATCGACTTCGCACTTGTTCTCGGCATAGGTATTCTTGTTGCCGGTATTCTTGAGCGTGCAGGTGCCTGCGAGCGTACCCGTGGCAGAACCCGTGCGGATTTCAATCTTGTTGCCGTCGGCAGCACTTGATGCCTCGACCGTAAAGCCCGTCGCCGCGGTACCGAAGTCCACGCCACTCACGCGAATCCAGGCTTCCTTACTGGAAAGCGGAATCAGCACGTGTTCGGCCTTCTTGCCCTGCACAAAATTGGAACGGCTACGGATGCCCTTCTGCTTGGAACTCGTGAGAGCCGGATACCAATCGTACGGGTCGAAGTTTTCAATCTGCTTCGGGCCTTCGTCCGTCACCTTCACCGTCTGAATCGTACCGTCGTTGTTGTAGAACATTTCGTCTACAGAAACGCTACGGTGGTAACCTTCGTTCGGTTTCGGCTGACCGTCATCGGCCGGAATAATTTCAAGTCCGTTATGGCCCTTGGCAATACGGCGGTCATGATAGACAACGTAAGAATGGCCCTTGAATTCGGCAATACCATGGTGGTTGTTGTTGCCGTTGATGCTGCGGCCGTTCATACTCGGGTCGCCGAGAATGGTACCCTTCCAGGTGTACGGTCCCATCACGTTGTTGGACATACCGTAGTCGATGGTAGGCGCACCCTGCTGCCAGCCGGTACTGTAAGAGAAGTAGTAATTGCCCTTGTGCTTGTGGATGTAGGACGCTTCGAGCATCTTACGGGTCGGGAGGTTATTCACCTTCACGTGGCTGCCGTTACCCACCGGGGCATCCTTCGCATCGTTCAGCTTGACAATATCAAAGTTGTCGGTATTCGGGCGGCTGTTGCTTTCGCCACCGCCCCATGTGACGTAGGTCGTACCGTCGTCATCGATAAAGATACCCGGGTCGAAGCACCACGAGACGCCGTCGCAACCGATGATACCGCGGCCACCAACCAGTTTGTCCTTGCCCTGGCCCACGGCGTTTGTCCACGGGCCGTCAATAGCAGGCGCCTTGATGTAGCCGATACCACCGCCACCGCCATCGGGGAACACGATGTAGAACGTGCCGTTATGCACCGCAATACCGGATGCCCAAATATCGTTAATGCCGTTCACCTTGCGGGCATCATAAATGATGCCGTAGTCAGTCCAGTTCTGCATATCCTTGCTGCGGAATGCATAGAGGGCGTAAATCTTGTAACCATTGGAATTGTACGGAGCCGGGTCATCGGAGTCCGTGATGATGTAGAAATATTCATCGTCAGCTGCCGCACCGGGGTCAGCGAGATAGTGATAAGTCGAAATCGGGTTATCGGCAAAAGCACTCATCCCAAGGCCAAACGCAAGAGTCGCGCCAGCAATGGTTTTTGCCTTCTTAAACCAAACATCCATATGTAACTCCTTTGGGGAATAACCACCCCTACCCTAAAAATAGGCTCCAAATTGGAATATTTTTTTCACACAAAAAAAGGTTTCATGGACGCATTGTCCATGAAACCCTGGATATGTGGTGTTTAGGGAGCTTTTTTGGCCTATTTAGTCACCTTGGCCATAAACTTTTTGTTTCCATTTGTTTGCTTGAGCATGTAGACGCCCTGCTGGAACCCAGCCGCCTTCAGAGCCTGAGCGGCACCCGCCTGCGAGAGGTCCACAGTACCGACCTTTTTACCCGAGATGCTGAACACGTCGTATTTTGCGACCGAGTTCGCCAGTTTTAGAGTCTGGCCAATAGCGTCCGGGCCTCCGATAGGTTCAACATCTTCGGCATCCTTGCCGGCCACAAAGTTGATGTAGTCGATATCCATCCAGTCCCCGGTCACGGTAAAGCGGAGGATATGCTTTCCGGCAGCAAGCGTCACGTTAGCCTTGACCTTGTTGTAATCATCGTAGTTCTCTTCGCCAGAAGTCGCCTGCGGGACGGCAATTTCTTCGGTAATGTCGTCACCGTCAATAGACAGCTTGAAGCTGGAAGTCGCATTAGCCGAAGCCACCGCGGCATACATGGTGTAATCGCCAGCCCCAGCCACTTCTACGGTGTATTCCAGCCATTCGCCAGTCTGGTTGTAACCCACGACGTAGCCGTTGGACTTCTTGTAGATATCAACGCCAGTGCCTTCGCGGTAGCTCTTGCCACCGTTGCTTTCGGCGCCATGGTCGTCAGCATCGTTGTCGCTGTAAGAATCGTTGCCGGCACCGTAGCCCGGTTCGTCAAAGTTTTCCATTTCAATCTTGCCCGGGATAGCCCAAGCCTTGCCGCCGAACGGCTGCTGCGGTTCGGGTTCACGCTTGGTGCCCTGGAATTCCCATTCGAGAATACCCATGGTAGAATCCTTGCTGCCCTTGAACACGAAGAACAGTTCGTCCACAACGCCTGTAAGGCCGCTCATGGCGCAGTCGTTATCGGAATAGCTGTTCCAGCCGCCCGTCTTCGTAAGTTCGCAGGTACCGGCGAGCGTGCCGCTCACGGAACCTTTGTGAATTTCAACCTTGTTGCCATCACCCACATTCGCCGCCTTGATGCGGAGGTTCTCGGCACCGTTACCGAAGTCCACGCCAGAAACGCGGATCCAGGATTCCTTGGTCGCAAGCGGAGTCAGCACATGCACCACCGGCTTACCCTTGGTCCAGTCGGTACGGCTGCGCACGTTCCTTTGTTTGGAACTGGTCAAGGCCTTGTAGGTCCTGTAAGGGTCAAAATTCTTGATTTGCTTGGGGCCTTCACGCGTAAAGGTGAGCTTGTTCATCTTGTCGCCATTCCAGGTGAGTTCGTCGATGGACACGCTTCTGTGGTTTTCCTTGTTCGGCGAGTTGGTGCACTGGCCCGACTGGGTGCAGGAACCCGGATGTTCATCCGCGGTGACCAGGCGGCGGTCGTGATACACGGCGTACCACTTGCCCTGGAATTCGGCAAAGCCCTGGTGGTTGTTGCCGCCCTCGTTATGGGCATCGGGCACAGAACTGATTCCGGGAATGACCGTACCAACGAACGTGTAGGGGCCCGTGATTTTGTCGGCCATGCCGTAGTCGATGACCTGCGGAGGTGTATTGAAACTCAAGTAGTACTTGCTCCCCTTCTTGTGGATATAGGGGGCTTCGAAGGAATTCTGAGCACTGACGCGCGTCAGGGAATTCTTGTCGATGGTAATCTTGCCGTTGTTTTCGGTAAACTTGATGATGTCCAGGTTGTTGCCATAGGGGCGCTGACCGTTTTCACCGCCGCCGAAAATCACGTAGCCTGTTCCGTCATCTTCGATAAAGATGCCCGGGTCAAAACAGTGAGCAATGCCGTCGCAGCCACCGATTACGCTGGAGCCAAAGGAAGCGGCAATGTAGTTCACGCCATGGGTTTCCTTGACGGGGTCGGTATAGGGGCCGTCGATGCTTGTCGCGGTAAGCATGCCCACGCCGCTGGCGCCGTTGGGGTAAACGATGTAGATTCTGCCCTTATGGACGGCAATGCCGGACGCCCAGGTATTGTTGGGGTAATCCCCGAATTCGCGCTTGGAGCGGAAAATCATGCCGTGGTCGGTCCAGTTCTTCATGTCCTGGGAAGTGAACGCGTTAAGCCCCACGATGTCGTAATTGTAGTTCTGCTGGGGGCTGTAGTCGTCCACATCGGTCAGGATGTAGAAGGTACTGTCGTCGGCAGCTGCCGAAGGGTCCGCCAGGTAATGGTAAGTTGAAATCGGGTTGTCGGCCCATACACTCGAGCCTAAACCAAAGGCTAGGCAAATGCCCAGACTTTTTATAGCATTACTGCTAGATTTTTGCATAATCACACTCCTGTTTCCTTTAAAAATATCGCTGTAAAAACAAAAAGTGCCGCCACAGGCAGCACTTCTCATTGATAATTTGTCAACAACCCTATTTGGTGACTTTTTCGTCTTTCTGCACTTCGAACTTGCGGTAGCCGTACATCGTAATGTCGTCAATCCAGATTTCGCCACCGATGCCGCCAAAGATGGAGATGTTCGTGATGTGGCTCTTGACAGCATCCCAACCGATGTTGCCGCCGACCCTGTTGGTGTCCGCAGGCACAAAGCTGTCGGGCACAGCCACCACGTAGCGTTTCCATTCCGGAGTCAGGTCGTAGTGCACCCATGCCTTGCCGCTTTCGTAGTCCGCCGTGCTGTCTACGTTTACGTCGAACGAGAACGAGAGGTATATGCGGGCGGAATCGTTTTTCGGGAGACCCTTGGCATAAAACGCCACGGAATCCAAGTTGCTCATGTCCACGGAGCCGTCAAAGCTGTTGCCCATGAGCACCCAACCCAAGTTCGAGTCGTTCACACTCTTGAAGTAAGCGACCATGCCCTTGCGAACCTCGTCTTCTACCGCCTCGAGATCGCCTGTCGCGTGATTGAACACTCGTACAGTCCATTCATCCACGCCATCTTCGAAATCCTCGAACACGAACTGATTCGGAGTCGTGTCCTCGGGCAATTCGATGCGCACGTTCACAGAATCACCGGACCTGACATCGGCCGGGGCAGAACCCATGGACTCGTAGTCATCGGAGAGGGCCAGCACGCTGAATTCACCGGCGGGCAGACTCTTGAATTCAAAGAATCCCTGGGAGTCGGTCTTGGCATAGTAGTCCAAGCCCACAATGGCGACCATGGCGAATTTTTGACCTTCGGGGAGTTCCACCTGACCCACCACGCTGCCCGGTTCGGCCACAGTGAGGTTCAGGGAATCCACGACAATCTTGCCTTCGTCGTCCAATTCGACTGCGAACGCATCGGTGCCCTTCAAGCTGTCGTTGCCGATTTCAATACGATAGTCGCCCCTCTTGAGGGTCTTCAAAGAAACAAAGCCCTTTTCGTCAGTAGTATCATCAATAAACAAGGTGCTGTCCAGGGCGTCAACGCCCTCACCGGCAGCAACAAAATCAACCGGACGAACGCGAACGTTCATCCTCGCAGCAGGCGTACCATCAGCCAAAGTCGCAGAAAACGCGATGGAATTCTCCGTTTCCATCGACGAGCCAGCGACGCCACCATCGTGACCGCCACCGCTACACGCGACAATGGTCCCACCCAAAGCCGCCAATCCTAATTTCCACACCCGGATACTCATTTTTTATCTCCTGCGCCTTCCCCCATAATAGTATTTTCCGGAACGCCCCCTTTGCGGGCCACCGGGTAAAATGCCATCGAAAGTTGCATAACACGGTCCGGATTCTTTGCTTCGTCCACGCGTTTTTGCACCAAACGGCGAAATTCCCGCAACATATCGCCCAAATCGTCAAAGCACGACTGGTCCACAGACAAAGTCAGGGTAGAGATGTTGCGTTCTGTAACAGGAATATTGTCCAAGGCGTCGCTGGCCAAGCTCAGAACCTGGCGCTGGAAGTTGCGAACGGCCTTCGCCTTTTCGGGTCCGCCAACCGTGAGGTGGGCATCTGTAAGAGCCAGCTTGCCCGAGGCCAGCTTTTTAACCAAACCAATCTCTTTTAACGTCTCAATAGCTTCGGTAGCCTGCTCCTCGGTAATCGGGGGGCAGATGTCTCTGGCAATCTGCTTTACATTCACCACGCCGCCATTGAGTTCCAGGTAGGCGCGCACGGCCGGGATCCACCAGTTCTCAAGCATCTTGAGCTCAGCTGCCTGCAGGCTGTGGCGTTCCACGTCGCGAAGGGAAAGGGCCTTCGCCATCAATTCTTCTTGTTTAGCCTTGTCCTTGCTTACAGCTGCAGAGAAGAGCAAATCAAAGTATTCGGCCTGGCGACCCGTGAGGGCCAGGATCTCTTTGGCAGCAGGAAGCGCATGGGCGGGGAGGTGCTGCTTCTTTTGCAGCACGCGATACAGGTAGCTGGAATCCAGCCCCAACTTATCGCCCATCATGCGATAGCTGTAGAAGGGCATCTCGGCCTTGCGTCGGTCGTAGTAGTCCTTCAAAAAATCGCGGTAGTCCGCTATGTCAGAAAAAGTAACCATCAGCTATAAATTACTCATTCGAAGATAGCTTTTTTAACTTTCCTTTACACTTTTCGTGGACGTTTTATCCAAAGCTCCAGCCCTTAAAGCCCTTCCTAATGTGATGACTCGCACAGATTTAGCCTCTTGGAACCTTTTTTCCCAAAAAAAACGTCATATATTTACTCTTGGACGGCAACCACCGGCCGTGGACGGACATCAAAACAGCAGAATGAACGAAAAAGTGATCCTAAAGAAACTCAAAGAAGGCAGCCGCGAGGCGCTGGGGCTCTTATGGCAAGAGCATAGCGCCCACGTGCTGAACCTCGCCTTTAGGATGCTCAAGGACAGGGACCAGGCCGAAGACATCCTCATGGACATCTTTGTCCAAGTCCCCTCCGCCATCCAAAAGTTCAGGGGCGAGAGCGCCGTCAACACCTGGCTCTACAGGCTGACCGTAAACGCCTGCCTCATGAAACTCCGCGCCGACAAGCGCCATGGCGAACTCGAAGAGCAGCACTTGGACGTGATTACGGAGGAAGTCCTTGGCAAAGGCGATGCGCCAAGCGACTTTGACCCGGAGCTATTGCAATTAGGCCTCATGCAGTTGCCCGCGCAAACCCGCGGCATGCTGTGGCTCAAGGACGCCGAAGACCTCGACGTGAAGGACCTCGTGGACATTTACCAGATTCCCGAGGGGACCATCAAGGCCCGTCTAAGCCGAGCGAGGCACTTTGTGAAGGATTATATAAAGGAGAAATTGAACCATGGGTAACCAACTCGACTTCTCAAAACTGGAACGCCTTACGCCCCGCGAAGACTCGTGGAGCAAAGTCTGCGCCCGCCTTGATGCCGCAGCCGCAAACAACAGGGCGACGTTACTGCGCTTCCGTTTTTATTCGGTAATCCCGCTGGCCGCAAGCTTTGTGCTTGTGGGCCTCAGCATATTGCTCTCTTCCATGGGTGACGTCAAGACAAGTACCGTCCCCATGCAGAGCCTACAGTCTTCCGAGATCAGTACCTGGTACAACGAACTCGGCAACTCTAATTCAGACGGATTTGAAATTTTGGATGAATCCCAAGCCCTGAGCTATTTACAAAAGGAGAACCACCAATGAAGGACACGAACAAATTCATTTTTGCGAGTTTCATCATTCTCGCTTGCGCCGTAGGAGTCTTCCTCGGATCCCTGCTGGGCGGAGGTACAGGATGTTGCCAAAGGATGATGCAAGATGACTGCTGCAAAAAAATGATGGCGGAATGCTGCAAAAAAGGCGATGCACCCATGCCGCCCGCGCCAGGCGATATGCACAAGCATGGCGACAAGACCGCCCACCACCAAATGATGGATTCCGTTTTGCAGGTGACCCCGGAGCAGAAGGCCGCCCTGGACAAGCACCGTGCCATCATGGACTCCACATTCAAGACTTTGCGCACGCAAAAGAAGGACGCCGAGAAGGCTCTCAAGGAAGCCCTGGATTCGGGCGACGCCGCCAAGATTGACGAAGCCAAAAAGCAAATCCTCGCCGCCGATGAAGCCCTGCTGAACCAGCGCGTCGATGGCGTCAGCGAGTTCAACAAAATCTTGACAAAGGAACAAGTCGAAAGGTTCCACGCTTTCCACAAGGAGCGCTTCGAAAAGTTCAAAAAGCACAGGCACCCCATGGAACCGGGCAAGCCGATGCCTCCCGAACCGCAAAACTAAAAGCCATTTTTTGGCTTATACATTCTTCATAAACGACAGCTGCTTCGCGTTCTTGAAATAGATTTCGGCGCGAGCAGCATTGTTTTTTGCACTGCCGTAAATTTCGTCAAACACCATGGTGAGCCCCGCCACTCCAGCGCCTCTCTTGAGCACGTAAACCGCAAGTAGGTTAACGACACCGACAGACGAGTTGATGATGTCCAGGTCCGTATTGCCCAGCTGGTACGCCGCCAACTGGAAGGCGTCCTCGGAACATTCCTTGATCATTTTTTCGATGTCGCCAAGCGTATTGAACCGCAAGAACTTGAACGCCTTGAGGTACAGCATGAGCGACGTTTCAAAAATTTCCGCCTGGTTAATGGAGGCAATGCGCTTGTTCAGCGAGTCAAAAGGCTTCAACTTCAAATAGTTCGCAAACGAATCGCCGTCGAGCGAGACTTCTTCAAAGCGTCCCGAATGCACCAGCGCCTGCACCTGGCGGCGGTACTCGTTGATACCCGTGCGGATTTGGCAGAACTGTTCGTCAACCAATTCCAGCATGCCCGCCAAGCGGTTCAAATTGCGCAAGTAATCTTGCGGGATTTCAAATCCAGACTTGTAGCCCGTGTCGTGGTCCAGCACCGACCACACGTGCTGTAAAGCCGTCCGCATTTGAATTTCAAAGCGGTATTCGTTCAACTCGGGGAAATTCGGGTCCTCGTAAAGCGACTTGGGAATGCGGCAAATGTAGTGCAGCGAGCTGTAGCCAAAGCTGTGGATCTCGTGCATCTTGCGCTTATCAATGCTGTTTTCCCAGTCCACCTCAAACAGGCGATCCACAATGGCCGCAATCTTGTCCACCTCGTCGCTGTAAAACGAAATGATTCTGGCGCCAAGGATGTCGGTCAAGTCCGAAAGATGGCGATACTTGTCGCCCTTGCGTTCCAGCTTGCCCACCAGGCTCAGCTCGTCCTTAATACGGGCTTCAATGGCGTTGACGTAAAGATGGTTGTCCGCCATGGCCTTTTTGAGGATGGAACGGACCGCCTTGAGCATCGCCTCGAACATCGGGTGCAATTCGCGGAACTCTTCCACGATCATGGTGCCAGAAGGGTTCAAACCATACTTTTCAACAGAAGTTTCATTCATATTTTCTTTCCTTAAACTCGTTTACGTCATGCGTCAAAGATCTTGTTCACAAGGTCTGCAAATTCTTCATAGGCGAACGTCCCCGAAAGTTCCCTCAGGGCATGCGCCAGTCCGCGGTAATGCCAGGCGTGTTCAGACTTTCCCTTGACCGAGAACATGTCCCACACTTTGTCGCCCTTTTGCACATAGTCGCGATATATGGCGCGGGCATTGCTGAGTTTGTCTCCCAGGGCCACCATTTTGGCGTCGCGGTTTGCCTGCGTCAACCGGTCAATGGCAACTTGTTTGCGAGCATGCCAGCTCAGCTTTTCTCCAGCCTCGTCCACAAAAACGTCCGATTCCGCTTTGACGAGCTCCGCCACACGGTCTCCGAATTCGCGACGAATATCGTCGAGCGTCACGTCCGTATCCTCGACCACGTCGTGCAACACCGCCGCCGACAAAAGTTCCTGGTCATTGGTCATTGTAGAGACAATCTCCACCGCCTCCATTGGATGCACTATGTAAGGGAAGCCCTTGCCACGGCGTTCCGTGTTCGCATGGGCCTTTACCGCAAAAAAGATTGCCCTATCCAAAAGACTCGAATCCATATACTTATTAGCCATTTTCAATGAATATATATAAATCCCGCCCCCGTTAAATTTCTATTTTTACCAGCATATTAAAAAACCGCCATAGCGGAAAGGATTAAACATGTCGAAACTGACTGATTCTACGGAATGGAAGGCCCTCGAGGCCCACGCCGAAGTTGCCAAGACCTGGCACATGAAGGAACTCTTCGCGAAGGACCCGGCCCGTGCCGAGAAGTTCAGCCTGGAAGCCTGCGGACTCTTCCTGGACTACTCCAAGAACATCATCACCGACGAGACCATGGCGAAGCTCCAGGACCTCCTGAAGTCTGCGAACTTCGAAGATATGCGCCGCAAGTACTTCGCCGGCGAAAAGATTAACACCACCGAAAAGCGCGCCGTGCTCCACACCGCTCTCCGTTACAAGGGCAACGACCCGATTTGCGTCGACGGCAAGGACGTGATGCCCGAGGTCCGTGCGGTTCTCAAGCACATGGAAGACTTCACCCACCTCGTCCGCAGCGGCAAGTGGAAAGGCCACACCGGCAAGTCCATCAAGTACGTGGTGAACATCGGTATCGGCGGCTCCGACCTCGGTCCGGTAATGGTCACCGAAGCCTTGAAGCCGTATGCCGACAAGCCGATTGCCGGCGAATACTCCCCGGAAGTCTACTTCGTCTCCAACATCGACGGCACCCACATGGCCGAGACCCTCAAGAAGGTGAACATCGAAGAGACGCTCTTCATCGTCGCTTCCAAGACCTTCACGACTCTTGAAACCATGACGAACGCCGAAACCGCAAAGGCCGCCGTCCTCAAGGCCTTCAATGGCGACGAAAAGTCCATCGCCAAGCACTTCGTTGCGCTCTCCACCAACACCGAGGCCGTCGCCGCCTTCGGTATCGACACCGCGAACATGTTCGAATTCTGGAACTGGGTCGGCGGCCGCTACTCCCTGTGGTCTGCCATCGGCCTCTCCATCGCGCTCCGCATCGGCTTCGAAAACTACATGAAGCTCCACCAGGGCGCCTACGAAATGGATCAGCACTTCAAGACCGCCCCGGCCGACAAGAACATGCCGGTGATCCTCGCCCTCATCGGCGTGTGGTACAACAACTTCTTCGGCGCTTCCAGCTATGCGATGCTCCCGTACGACCAGTACCTGCACCGCCTGGCCGCCTACTTCCAGCAGGCCGACATGGAATCCAACGGCAAGACCGTTGACCGCGACAGCAAGCGCGTAAACTACCAGACGGGTCCGATCCTCTGGGGCGAACCGGGTACGAACGGCCAGCACGCCTTCTACCAGCTGATCCACCAGGGCACCAAGATGATTCCGTGCGACTTCATCGCCCCGGCCAACAGCCACAACAAGGTCGGCGACCACCACCAGAAGCTGCTCAGCAACTTTTTTGCACAGCCCGAAGCCTTGATGAACGGCAAGACCCTCGCCCAGGCCCAGGAAGAACTCCGCAAGGATGGCAAGAGCGAAGAAGAAATCGCATTCCTCGCCCCGCACAAGGTGTTCGAAGGCAACAAGCCGACCAACTCCATCATGATGGACTACGTTTCTCCGGAAACGCTCGGCGCCCTCATCGCCATGTACGAACACAAGATCTTCACGCAGGGCGTTATCTGGAACATTAACAGCTACGACCAGTGGGGTGTTGAACTCGGCAAGCAGCTCGCGAAGAAGATCCTTCCGGAACTTGCCAAGGCCGACGCCGAACTGAACCACGACAGCTCCACCAACGGACTCATCCGCTGGTTCAAGGCTCACCAGAAGTAAGCTGAAGACAAAGCATTCGAAAAGGCCACAGGCCTGTGGCACAATCAATGAACCCTAAAAGACTCCCGCCGGCTAAACCAGCGGGGGTTTTTTCTATCGTTATGATATGCCGCAAGCTTCTGACATCGTCGAAATCATCAAAAATTTCTCTCCCCTCATGGAGGAGGATTCCGAAATCTTCCGCGAACTGGTAGTGTTCTTCGGCGGCAATTCCAAAGTGCCTGCGCATATCGGGGACCTGCGGCAGTTTCTTGGTCGCAAAAGGCTATACCGCGTCATACGCCTGCAAGGCGACTCTTACAAGGACTGCGTTTACCAGCTGATCGACGACCACCCCGAAGCCATGGAGGCCCTTGGGATGCTCCGCTACTACAATGCACCCGCTGGCGCCATCCAATGGGAAGAAATCGAGAAAGCGGAGACCGCCATGGGCAAGGAACTCACAATAGCCGCCTACGGATGGGAACCCGACGCGTGGACCGCCTTTGAAAACACGGACTCCAGCGAGGGCAAGCACGAACTCGTCGCAATTCTCGCCTTTGATTTTGGGGATTAAATCTTCGAAGGAATAAACTCGAAAAAAGTCACGCCGGGGAGTTTCCCCTTGCGGCTCTGCAGGTACTCGGCAAGAGGTTGCTCCACGACCTTTTTCTTTAGGGAGGAGGCATGGCGAAGCATAGGTCGCACGCCCGGCTGCATCACAACAAAACCCGTGTGGGTGGCATCAATTTTTTCGGACTTGCCAACAAAGGCTATGCCCAAAACCTTCAAAGAATCACCGCCAGGCTGGTTCGCCCATTCGCAGGCCTTGTCGTAAGGCAGGTAACGGAGATCCATTTTAGGATCGGTGGCAGGTTTCCCCGCCACCGAGAACTTCAACTTCTTGGAATTGAAAAAGTCGTTCTTGGGCATGATCCGCTGAATAACCGTATCGCCCGGCATGGGAACCACACGGGCGAATTTGCCCTCGCCAACCCAATCCAAAAGCATATAGTGCTTACGGGTTGTATAGCCGATCTTGCCGTCAAAATAGCGGATGCGCTGATGGATTGCAAAAATAGAATCTTCGCTTGTCGCAAGCGCCATGGCAAGCACATGTTCCACATAGGTAACACAATCGACCGAGTCCATATAAACTAACGGCTTGGTTTCAATGGAATCCAGGTAACTTTCTCCCATCGGCCCAAGACTATAGGGTTTCCCGTACAAGGCGCGGGAGAAAAATTCCAAGCGGGCTGGGAGCCCATGCACATTCTGTGCCGAGAGCCACAGCTGCTTCATTTCCATGAGGGACGCATAGTTGTCGTTCGTCATGGCGATAAGGCGCATCCACAAAGTGTCCAAGACATCCTTGCACTTTTGGTCCGGGTTCTTGCCCGTTTCGTTCAGGTACATGGCGACCGTGAGCGTATCACCATCCATAGGGAACAAAAAGCCCACAAGCCCGTGCGCCTCGCCAATAAAGCCGGTCTTGAAGCGCGTGAGCCAAGGGTATTGCAAATCGAGCATGCGCTTGCCGCCCGTCCCCACGCCGGGACCGGCAAAACTGTTGATGTAGTATTCACCCTTGGGGTGGCGAGCCATCTTGGCAAGCAGTTGCGTTTCTACCGAGGGTTTGAGCTTGTTCTTGGGAGAGAGCCCGCAACCGTCCCACACTTCAAAGTCGTCGGGATTGAGGCCCATCTCGGCGAGAAACTTGCGTTCCATTTGCTTGCCACCCTCAACGCTACCTTCGCCCGCCTTTTGCGCGCCCAAATTGCGGAACAGTGTCTCGGCATGGAAGTTCTGGCTGCGCTGGTTGATTTCGTCCAGAATGCTCAAAAGCGGAGCCGCCGAATACGTAAAGCGGCGAATCACAATACCCGCGGGCACGGCAACGTCCTCGACAAAGGCAATCCCGCGTTCCTTGAGGGCGCTCAAGAATGCTGCACGGAAATAACCAATCGGGTTCCGAATCGGCAGCACGAGGCTCGCCGAATCCACGTTCAGCCCAATGGTCCCGCCCAGCGTGATGATGGACTTCGCGGAGTCAATGGCGTAGGTCCATTTCTTTTTTTTACCAGACACGGTCACCAATTCATTCTTGACCGTCACGTAGCCCACATCGGGGAGAATCGAGACAATGGCGGTGTCGCCCTCCTTTTCGCCGGGCTTGAACCGCACCATGGTGCAGTTGTCGTTGAAGCCCAGCGGACCGATTTCGGCACCGTACCAGGCATTATAAAAGTTTTTGCGCCAATGTTCGGCACGCCAAGGGCCCGTGTAATAGGCCGTATCCAATTCCAGTTTGCCATGGATGGTATCGACCCCGAGCGCCTTGATGGAATCGGCCATTTGGTTCAGCATGTAGAACGGGTCAGCAAAGTAGCGCCCCGAAAAATTGGGGTCACCCTCGCCGCGAACATTCACCGTACCCCAGAACACCCTTTTGCTCACACTCCCGTTAAGCGACACTTCGGTCACCGGGGCGTAATCCAGCGGCAAATAATGGAGGGCCGTCGCCGTCGTAAGCGTTTTGAGTGTACTCGCCGGAGTAAATTTTTCGGCGCCACGCAGGTTCGCGATTTCATTGCCCGTTTTGACCGAGCGCACCGAAATGCCGTAGCGGGAATTCGGCACCACCGAATCCACGTAGGCCTGAAACGACGTCAGGTCGATGCCTGCGAACAGAGGGGCGGCAAAAAAAGCAAAGACAGCAACCAGCCTATTGAATTGCATTCCGACCTCATTCGTCACGCAAGGTATAACGACGTATCGTAAAGGCCACGCACCCGAGAACGCTCAACACCAGAACAATAACCAAGGCAGGGTTCGTCGTCGAGACGTCCTGTGCAGAGTTCTTGACCGCCGCCGCAAGCTGTTGCAAATTCGACGGCACCACTTCCGGAATGTCCTTGACGAGGACGCCCTCCACCATGGCGACACCCTCTGCCGGCAATTCTCCCTTGTATTTCAAAATCTGGTTGATGTCGGCATGCGCCTTCATAATGAGTTCCGCCAATTTGTGGCGGCGTTCCGAGGGATCCTTCGTTGTCGAGAGGGCCGCGCCCATCTCGTTGGACATATGGATTAAAACGCCTTCGATAGTACCCCACTCGGGAATGTTCGGGAAGGCACGACCATTCTCGAGGCTTTCGACCAGGGTGGAATAGCGTTCGTCCTGGTTCCAAATGCGGACAATACTTTTGTCGGCAGGGAGGAACCCTATGCTACGGGAATAGGCGTCAATGTTGTTTGCCTGGAGCAGGAACATAAACAAATTCTCTGCCAAGGCATATTTGGAGGTATTGCGCTTGACGGGCATGGCCAAGTGGCTGCCTCCCACAAAGGAAATCCTTCCGGCAGGGCCTGCAGGCGGTGGCACGACCATGATGCCATCCTCGGCAATAGGAGTCGCCTTCAATCCGCCCTCCTCGATGGAGAAAGCCATTTTGCGGATTAATTCCGATGTCCCGCAAAGGAACAACTGGCGCGCCTGAATATAGCGGTTGGCATTTTGCACCGAGTTCTCGGACAAACTGTAGGGAGCCATGCCGGCATCGCCCAGGACCTTCAGGTAAGCGGCAAGGCCAAAGAGCGTGTTTGAATCCAACAGGGCGCTGCGCAACCCCAGGGAGTCTCGAGCAATAAAGTCTCCACCGTAACTCCACACAAAGGGGGCCATCTGTTGCGGACCCGTCCAGTCGTCCTTGCCCGGCAAGCCAAAGGGGGCCACGGGCTCCCCTTTCGACGTTTTGAGTTCAGTCTCGGCTACACCGCGAAGGACGCCCAAAAACTGCGGATAGCTGTCGACGTCCTCCTTTTGGATTCCAAGGTCGTTCCAAAGGCGTTCGTTGGCGTATAGCGCGCGAACGTCCAAAAACCAGGGAGCAGAATAAGAACCGGGCTCATCGGCAATATGGGTGTTCTTGAAGCCTTCCGCAAAAAAACGGGAAGAATCCATACGGTCCATCATAAAGTCTACGGAGCGAATCTTTTTTGCCGCGGCAAAGTGCGCCACCCACGTGGAGCCCAACTGAAGCACGTCGGGAGCGTTCTCCGCCTTGCCCTCGAACGCCTTCGAAATTTCGTCAAAGGCCTGGGCCCAGTTCAGCTGCCGCACATTGACAGCGACACCCGTTTCTTTTTGGAATTTCTTGACAATCTTTTGTACCGTCTTTTGCGAACCAAGCCCGTTATCCATCAGCCAAAACGAAAGTGTATCGGCTTGTTTTTGCGCGAACAGCGGCTGCACACAAAAGGCGACGGCACAAAGCGCCACTACGGGAACGAGAATCTTATGCTTTAAAAAATTCATCATTTGGAAAGCCGATTGAAGTCTTCAAAAAAGTGCGGGTAGGTTTTGTTGACGCAGGCAGGATCCATGATTTTGATGGGGACGCCACCCAGAGCAACTAGGCTAAAGCACATAGCCATGCGATGGTCGTTGTACGTCTCAATAGTCGCCGGTTGCAATTTGACAGGGGGCGTGATGGTGATGGAATCGTTGGATTCGCGAACCTCGGCTCCCACCTTGCGCAATTCCGCCGACATGGCAGAAATGCGGTCCGTCTCTTTGACTCTCCAGCTCGCAATGCCGTCGATGGTCATGGGGCCATCGGCAAAGAGCGCGAGAACCGCAACAGTCATCGCCGCATCCGGGATGTCGTTCAGGTTCAAGTCCACAGCATGGAGCTCACCTTGAGTGCCATCACACTCGATCCAATCGGGACCTATCGTGACCGTGGCGCCCATCTTGCGGAGCACTTCGGCAAAGGCCACATCTCCCTGGCAGCTCTTGCTCCCCACCCCCAGCACGCGCACCTTGCCCTTGGCAATGGCGGCCGCAGCCAACGGGTAGCTGGCAGAACTGGCGTCGCCCTCCACGCTGTATTCACTCGGGGAAACATAGATGCCCTGCGGCACATAAAAATCCGTCAAGCCTTCGTGGCGCACGTCGACACCAAAAGCCTTCATCACGTCGAGCGTGAGTTCAATGTACGGGGCCGAAATCAGCTCACCCACCACATGGATGTGGAGCGGCTTTTTGCAATAAGGGGCGCAAATTAAAAGCGCCGTCAGGTACTGGCTCGAGATGTTCCCGCGCACTTCCACGTCGCCGCCATTCAAGCCGTTCGCCTTGATGCACACCGGAGGGTAACCCTCGGTCTCTTCGTACTCAATATCCGCCCCAAGCATGCGGAGGGCGTCGACCAGGTCGCGAATGGGGCGCTCGCTCATGCGCTCTTCACCACGCAAGTAGAACTCGCCCGCGCCCAAAGTAAGGGCCGCTGTCAGCGAACGCATCGCCGTTCCCGCGTTGCCCAAAAAGATTTCGCTTTTGCCCGGCACCGTAAACGGGCCGCCGTTGCCTTCGACAACGGCCTCCGAGAAATCCTCCGAGAACTCAATTTTGATACCGAGTTTTTGCAGAGCCTCGCCCATGTAGCGCGTATCGTCGCTTTTGAGCAAATTGTGAAGGCGAATAGCCCCCTTCGCTAAGGCGGCAATCAAAAAAACTCGATTGGTAATACTTTTGGAGCCGGGGAGGCGGACCTCGCCGTTAAAAGAACTTAAAGCAGACAATTGGACAAAACTGGGACGAAACTGAAAATCTTCCATATTGCTAAATTATACATTATTATTAAAAGTTGAATTCAAGAGGAATCCCCAATGGAACAGGAAATCACAACCAAGGACTTTGACGTCCGCTTCTCCGATTGCGATCACCACAGCAGGCTCAAGCTCTCGAACCTATTCCTCTTTATGGAGGAGACCGCCATTGCCGACGCCGAGCGCGGCGGTTTTGGGCTCTGGAAGATGATGAAGGCGGGCTACACCACCGTGATCACCCGTTTCAAGATCCGCATTTTGCACACGCCCGTATGGGGCGAAAAGATTTCGATTTCCACCTGGGCCAAGGAATTCTACAAGGACAAGGTCTGCCTCAAGGACTACTCCATCATAGATTCCCAGGGGAACTCCATTGCACAGGCGACCTCCTCGTGGCTTTTGGTGAACCTCAAGACCGGCAAGGCCGAGAACCCCGCCAACAGCCCCTACCCCATTCCGCTGTTCCCCGGCAAGAACGCCCTCCCCGAGATGATGGAAATTTTGAATCCAGAAATCGAGCCCAAGCTCATCCGCCAGGAGCAGGCGAACTACAGCGACCTCGACATGAACAACCACGTGAACCACTGCCGCTACGTGGACTGGGTCATGGACAGCTTAGACGCCGAAGAGATCAAGGAACGTCGTGTACGTTCCATACAAATGAACTACATCACGCAAATCCCGCTGGGCGGCAAGGTGAACATCGTGCGCTTTAAAAACACGAACCACCACGCCTATATTTTTGGAATGAATTCCGAAGACATGACGCAGTGCCACTTCCAGGCGCGCATCGGATTTGCCGACTAGACCGACTTTAAAATCTGTTTTTCCACTTCAAAGGCGCTAGGCTTGTTTGCGGGCGTCAAGCTCGGGCCTGTACCATAGAGGTGCTGCATCATCTCGAGCAAAGTATATTCGCGGTCAAAGTAGGCGATGTTCGGCCCGGGGCAAACGGTGACGGGCTCGCGGTGACGGGCAGGCATAACACCACGCGCCACGGCAACCTTCTCGGGCTCAAAATGGATGGAAGGACGCTTGGCACGAATCTCTTCGCGACCGGCGTTCCCGAGGAACCGGCAAATGCACTCACGCGCCAAAGTCTCCTTGCGGGCAGCGTCGGCTTCGACCGCGCAAAATTCCCCCGAGGTTTCTAGCCTGTCGATTTCTGCCAGGCGGCACTTTTCGTATTCCACCGAGGCCATACAAACAGGATGGTCAAAGCCCGGGATACTGCGACACAAATAATGTTGTATGCAAGGGTAGCCCGGCGTTCCGCGCGCCATCAAGTACCGCTCCGCCTTTTGGCGGGTAAGCACGGCGGCACTGCTGGTCTTCAAGTTCATAAAGGGGATGCCGAGCGGCGAAGCGGAGCTCAGTTCCACATCGTCGGGCGTCGCCGCGGCAAGCAAAGAACGCGTTTCGGCATCGAGGCTCGTCACCTGGGGAACCAGCAAGAACGGAGTCCCCACACCAACGCCATCGGCACCCATCGCCAGCACCTGCTCAATTTCCCCAGCGGTACAAAGCCCTCCCTGCGCTGTCAACCTGGCCGCACTCGGAGGCGGAACCCGACCCGCCGAGCGAATGGCAGCACTGGTAGCCTCGAACAGTTCCCGCTTTTTGGCGACAAACTCGCGCAGCACCTCGGGCATGCTCTTGCGCGCTCCAAAAAACGCGTGGCCACCGCAGTTCACTCCCGACTCAATGCGGTACTCGTAAACCTCCAGGCCCTTTTTGGCAAGGTAGCGCCCCTGTATTAAAGCGGAGCGGTAATCCGAAACCTTCAAGATGATTTTTTTGGCCGGGGGTACGGACTCGCCCCCGGGTTGAACTACCTGCCGAAAGAATTCCTCGTGCTTGGCGACCTCTTCGAACACGGCAAGGTTTACGCCGGCGCTAAAGATCAGCGAGCCTCTCACCTTCGAGGCGGCGAACCCGCGCACGGCGGCAATCGCAGCGTCCTCGTGGTTCAGCCCCACCATGATGTTCGCCTGGATTTCGCCGCATTCCATCTTTTGGGTCAAGTCCATCTCGGCAGAAACGCGTTGCAAGCCAGAGAGCGAGCAAACACGGTCGTATTCCGCGCGCAAAGGCGAACCCGACGGGAGCATCATAAAATAGCGGTCCTTCTCGTTCAAGCCGGCGACCGTCCCATCATTCATGTGGAAGTTGCCGCCACCAACACGGAGCCCCCGGATCCAGTCAAATTTCCGCTGGACCTCGTTGGTGACAAAGTCCAGGTACAGGCGAATGCGTTCCTCGCGCGAGGTCTGCGGCGTGCCCACATCCACCCCAAGGCGTTCCGCGTACGCCATGCGGTACTCCTCGAGCAGGCCGTCGTCCACTAACGAAATCGCCGAGGTGAGCCCCATGTGGGCAATGCGCATGGGCGAATCCGCCGTATAACAGATTCCCATCACCGGAATGTGAATGTAGTGGAGCATCCCCCGAAAATAGCAAATTTCAAGGTTTGAGGACGCCCAGATCCTGATGGATTTCAAAGTCCACGCTCCCGTGCAAATCGGTGCGGTACAGTTTGGTCGAATCACCAAGAACGTAATTCAATTTTTGGACAACCGAACGCGCCGGGTGGCCGTACCTGTTGTGCGCCCCCACTCCTACCACAGCGAAGTCAGGAGCCAACTGGCTCAAAAAGCGCATCGTACTGCTCCCTGCGGAACCGTGGTGCGGCACCTGCAACAAGTCCGCAGCGAGCGTCGGCGAAAGCTCCAGCAAACTCCGTTCCCTGGCGCTGTCAAGATCGCCCGTCAAAAGGGCCGAGCCCTCGCCGAATTCGACCCGCAAAACGACGCTCGCCCCGTTCTCGCCCACCCGCCAGTACTCGGGCGGCCACAGCACCTCGAACCGCGGGCCCTCCAACGCCAGGTTATCGCCACGAACCAGGGTATCGACCGGAATGCCGAACCGCCGCACCAACCCGAATACGGAGTCGCGCACAAACCCGACCGCAGTGTCACTCCCGACAAAGAGCCTGCCGACATGGACCCGCGGGAGCATCTCCATAAAGCCGCCGCAGTGGTCCCTGTGGTAGTGGCTGAGCAGCACCCACTCCAGCGTATCGACGCCGCGGGCCAAAAGCGAATCCGTCACACCGACCGAATCGGGGCCCGTATCGTACAGGGCGTAACGGCCCCCGTATTCCAGCAATACCGCAAGCCCCTGCCCCACGTTCAATACCGTCAGTCGGAGCGGTCCATCACCGTCGCCATCATCCCCGCTCACATAGGTACATCCGAACACCCCTAGGACAAACCCGAGGGCGATCCGGACACGCCACTTTTGGATCCATTCGAAACACTTGAAGCCTCTCATACCCTTATAAACGGATTTTTGGCCGCAATTGTGACGTTCTCGAGGGATTTTTGCTAAATTTTACATTACTTGACGGGATTCGTCTAAAAACGGAGTATTTATGCAGCTTCCTAAATACAAAAAGAAAAAGCGTATCAAGCTCAAGATTTGCCAGGAACCGGGCTGCGGCCGCGAGTTCTGGGGCCACCCGATCGCCAAGTACTGCGAACTGCACCGCGACATCAAGCTGCGCCAAAAGCAAAAGAAGAATGTCGAGAGCATCGAATCCAAGAACATCATCTTCCGCCACAACTACACCGAGGCAATGGACCTCACGTTCAAGTGCTGCCTGGAAGGTTGCAACGAGCTCTTCACCATCAAGGTGTTCCCCAAGCAGACGGTGTACCCACGTTTTTGCATGGAGCACAGGAACGACTTCAAGCGCGAAAACTTCATCCGCATCATGGCAAAGAAGAACGCCGAGTAACCTTTTTGGGGCGATTTCGCCGGTTTTCCCAAACTTTTTGCCCGCCATCCCTTGAAATTTGGGATGGCTTTTTTATATTTGGGCACACTACACGGTGGGTGTAGCTCAATTGGTTAGAGTCCCAGATTGTGATTCTGGATGTTGTCGGTTCGAGTCCGGTCACCCACCCTTCAAAATCCCGCGGTTCCTCGCGGGATTTTCTGTTTCTGGCAAGCAAAAAAAGGAGCCTCCGAACGAGTCGGAGGCTTTTCCTTTGCATGGAGATCCCCGCCTTCGCGGGGATGACAACACAAGTCAATGAAGCCCTAGGCTACGAAAGCCTACTAATCATGTAACCGGCGCAGACTGCGGTACCGATCACGCCGGCCACGTTCGGGCCCATGGCGTGCATCAAGAGGAAGTTCTGCGGGTCATACTTGGCACCTTCCACCTGGGAAACACGGGCGGCCATCGGCACAGCGGACACGCCGGCAGAACCGATAAGCGGGTTCACGGGGTTCTTCGGAGAGCACCAGTTCATGATCTTCGCGAGGAAGAGGCCGGCCGCGGTCGAGAAACCGAAGGCGACAACGCCCATGGCGATAATCATGAGGGTCTGCGGCTTCAGGAAGATGTCGGCAGACATCGTGAGACCCACGGAAGTACCGAGGAAGATGGTCACGATGTTCATGAGTTCGTTGGAAGAGGTCTTCACGAGACGTTCCACGACGCCGGCTTCCTTGAAGATGTTGCCAAGCATGAGCATGATGATAAGTGCAGAAGCGTCGGGCACCACGAGGATGCAGACGATCATCACCATCACGGCGAACACGATGCGTTCGGCCTTGCTCACCTGGCGGAGAGCCTTCATGCGGATCTTGCGTTCCTTGTCGTTGGTCATCAGGCGCATGATGGGCGGCTGGATGAGCGGAACGAGAGCCATGTAGGTGTAGGCCGCCACGGCGATAGGTCCGATGAGGTGCTTTGCGAGTTTGTTCGCAGTGAAGATGGAGGTCGGACCGTCGGCGCCGCCGATGATACCGATGGAGGCTGCTTCACCGAGAGTAAAGCCACCGAGGGCCACGGCACAGAACATGGTCGCGAACACGCCGAACTGGGCGCCACCGCCGAGGAGCAGCGTACGCGGGTTGGCGATAAGCGGTCCGAAGTCCGTCATGGCACCCACGCCCAAGAAGATGATGGGCGGGAAGAGTTCCAGGTGGATACCCTGGCTGATGTAGTAGTAGAGGCCGGCAGTCGGCGTGAACATACCTTCGATGCTCCAGCCGCCATCGTAGAACCCGGCGCTCGGGATATTCACCGCCAGTGCGCCGAGCGAAATCGGCAAGAGCAGCAGCGGCTCATACTTTTTGACAATCGCCAAGTACATCAGCACGAAACTCACGATCCACATAATCACCATGGGGCCGGTGACATATGCGAATCCGGTATCGCACGCGAACTCGACGACCGAATTTAAGAGTGAACTCATTTATCTGTACCTCTTAGGCGATGGTCATCAGGGTCTGGCCGTCGACGACGGTATCGGTTTCCTTGACGGAGATGGAGTTGACAGTGCCGGCGCACGGAGCGACGACCGGGTTTTCCATCTTGAGGGCTTCGATGATGGCCACTTCCTGGTTGGCTTCGACCTTGTCACCGACCTTGACCTTCAGCTTGAACACGGAACCGGCGAGCGGGCACTTCACTTCGGTACCACCGGCTGCGGCGGGAGCTGCGGCAGGAGCGGCAGCGGGGGCAGCGGCGACCGGGGCTGCCGGAGCGGCGGCGACGGCGGAATCAAGAACTTCTACTTCGACGTCGTAGGTCTTGCCTTCGAAACTGATACGGACTGTTTTCTTCATTTTGATTTTTCCTGGCTAATAAGCCTGTTAAGTTTTAAAAGTTGACCTTACTTGACAATCGTCCAAGCAGGGGAGTTAATGTTCTTGTAGGCGGTCACGCGGCAGGGCTGACCGATGGCCTGGGTCGCAGCGGCGGTCACCAGGGCAAGGAACGTATCGTTGCTCATGCCGGGGTGTTCTTCCAGGGCGGCGACGGCGGCAATGCCGAGGAATGCCTGGAGCTGCTTGTTGGTGAAGCCCGGGTGGACGCTCTTGGCGTTCGGGTCCCAGTCGCAGTGGGCCGGGGCGATCGTCTTGGGAGCGGCGGCGGCAGGAGCAGCCTTGACCGCGGGTGCCGGAGCCTTGATCTTGTTGAGGCCGAGCTTCGCCATGATGAAATTCATGAGGTAGCAGAGCACCGTGAGGCCGATAATCACCACCATCACCACTATGAGGCCGGTGGCCTGGAATTCAACCAGGGAACCGATGCCGAACGTGTCGGATTCGCCCTTGCAGCCCTGTTCGGTGGAGTATTCGCCCTTGCAATAGGTGGACCCGAGCTTCGCCTTCGCGATGGGGAGGACCTTGTGGCCGGCGGCGTTCTCGATGGAATCGCGCACGTCGCGGGCAAGCACTGCCTGGTCGTAAGTCTTGTAGAGAACCGCATGGTTACCGCCGTGGGTTTCCACGATCTTGTAAACCATGTCATCGCTCATGCCCGGCATGGAAAGCTGCGCCTGGACTTGGGCTGCGTCGGAGGGGAGCATGAGCCCGAGCTGTTCGTCGAACTTGCCCTTCACCTTGGCAGCCGGTTCGCTTGCAACGATAGCCGGTTGCTGCACAGCTTCTTCGGCGACAGGGGCCGCGGCGGGGGCCGGGGCTACTGCGGAATCGGCTGCATTCTGTACTGTTTCATTCATATAGGAATGTGTCCATTTAATTAAGTGAACTGTTTGATAAAAATCAACGCGGGAGAATATAGAAAACTGACTAGTGGTTAGAGACTAGTCGTTGGGATTTTTTGGTCAGAAACGCTTTAATTCTGGGTCAATTCAGCCGCGACAATCACCCCGATTCCCTGTAACCCTATCTTACAGGTAAAATTCATATGGCGCCGTTTTTCTTTAATATATCTTTTTTCGAGTCAGAGTTACATTATTCCCGTTTCAAGGCCCTTCACAGGAACATACCGTACAGACCCATCGGCAGAGATAATCATCGCCACGCCCGCCATGTAGTTGACCCAGCGGTTCTTCTCGTAGTAGCGAACGTTCGCGTGGCCGTCAGTCGTGTAGGCAAGCAATGGCACTACCAGGTAGTCGTGCGTACACATCACGTTCACGCGCTTCATGCTCCCGATGTTCGCTAGAATCTGGTCCTTGAGCAACTGCTCGCTTCGGGTTTCCAAGTCGTAGAACGCATCGGAGTAAGCGCCGGTAAAGCCGTACTTGGAATACACCATCCAGCCTCCGCCATCGGAATTCACGTAAGCATCCGCCTTGGCGGCATCCTTCACGTACCAGGCGCCATCCATGTACGGGAGTACCTCTATGGTGTAGTTGACCTGCCCCTTGCCCTGCGCAATGTACTCGCAGGTCTCGTATGTGCGCGTGTAGCCCGAATACCCGAAGTAGAAATCCTCCGTCCCGACTTTCGCGAGGCGCGCACCCAAATCGCGGGCATATTTCTTCCCGTTGTCAGTCAGGTGGCCGCTTGCGCCCGTTTCACTCGTGCGTTCGCTGTGCCGGATGATGAACACAACCTTCTCGCTCGACTTGAGGTTTGCGTACACCTGCACGAGGTCGGTAAAGCCGTCAGCCTCCTGCGGGGTCGCGGCGCGCCAACGGCCCGCATCGAAGATGTAGTAGTTGTCGTGGTTCACGCGGCCTTCGCGCACTTCCTTATCGTACTCGCCCGCACCGAAGCCCGCCGTATCCTTCTCGATGGCACTTGCCACGCGCCACTGGAACCCGTTCGCATCGCAAATGAATCGCACCCGCGAATGGTCCGCATGCTCATAGTTGTTCGCGAAATAGACGCTCTGACCCTGATTTACGTACGTGACCGTCCCCGCATTCGAGGCGTCACACGGTTCAAAACCGTAGGCAATCGGGAAAAACGCCCGCATGTACTTTTCAAAATACGGCACGTTCCCGCCATAGTACGGAGCCGCATTGTTGCGGACATCGTTATACCGCCAGTTGGAATCAAGTCCCACGACCCAGTCCGCAATCTTGATTTTCCAGTTCGGGTCGTTCCAGACGCCATCCCCCTTCAGGTCCTCGCCCAGATTGCGAATAAGGTTCATCGTCCCATCCTTGCTTTCACGGTTCTGCACCATCGCAGAGACGGCGAGCATCACCGCGCCGGAATCGTTTGCGAGCTGTACGGAATCTATCCCGAAGGCGGCAGCCGCTTCGCGCTTCGCCTGCACATGCACCACTTCCTCGGGAACGTGGTTCATCAAGAGTTGTTCCACGCGCGGTTCGGACAACATGTCCAGTATGTCGATAGCAGTCGAATCCGTTGCCATCCGGTCTGCCAATATTTCATAGACAAAAAGCGGAGCGTCTATTTTCTCGACAACCTCGGGGGAGCCTTCCCCGCCACCAGGCATGACGCCGTTACCGTCGCTACAACCTGCGACAAACGCGACCGCCAAAACGGCCACCAAGCATCCAACACACCATACACTCTTTTTCACCGCTCACCTACATTGTCATGGTTCCCGAATCAAGTCCACGCACAGGCACGTAACGGATATTGCCCTTCGAATCCATGATGATGGCAATCCCCGCCAAGTAATAAATCCACTGCTTGGTATCAAAGTAACGCAGGTTGACCTTTTTGTTAGAGCCATAAACCGTTATGGGAACTACAAACGTATCGTGCGAAATCCACACGCCCACGCGTTTTACTTTGGAGAACGCCGGCTTCACAATCTTCGTCACGAACTCTTCGCTGCGGTCTTCAAAATCGTAATAAACGCCAGGGCAAATCCCCTTGTAGGCGTAAGCGGAAGTCGCCCCCCAGCCGCCGCCGTTCTCGCTCTTGCAAGACTCATACTTGGACTCGTCCTTCACATACCATTCACCATCCAAATCCGCAATGGTATTCTCGGTGTAAGAGACTCCCGCGCCCGTAGCCATATTCTCGCAAGTTTCCTTGCTACGCGTGTAGGTAGAATTTGCGAACACGATGTCTTCGCCCTTGAGTTTCTTGCCTACCGTTTGCGACTGAGTTTTGCCGCCCGCGGTCAAGTGGCCGCTCTTGCCAGTATCATCGGTACGTTCGGCATGCCGCAAAATAAATATGACCTTGTCGCTTGGAGCAAGTCCATCCATGACCTCTTCGATATCCACAAACTCCATAATGTCGTCGCTTGTCGCCACACGCCACTTGCCCTTACTTTGCTCGTATACGTAGTATTTGTCGACATTGATTACACCGCTCTTGATTTGCCCTTCGTATTCGCCCTTGCCAAAGCCCACCGTATCTTTCTCGATATCGGTTGCCGCACGCCACAGGTGCGTTTCACCATCGCAAATAAAGCGGGTGCGCGGGCCGTCGGGTTGCTCGTAATAAGAGATGAAGAACTTGCTTAAACTGTTGTTCACATGCTTGACCGTGCCCGCGGTCATAGAGTTACACGCACCGAACTGGTAAATGTTCGTCCAAAAACTGCGCAAGTGCTTTTCAAAATCGGGGACGTCGCCCAATTTCCAGCTCGCCATGTTGTTCCGTATGGTCGCATACGAACCGCTCGTATCCAGCACCATGAGCCAGTCCGCAAGGTCCGCCTTGGCATTGTTGTCGTCCCAGTTGCCGTTTCCCTTGATGCGTTCCGCAATACCGCCCGCATACTGGAGCATGTCGTTCCCGGAACCATTCCTCTGCATCATGATGGATATCGCAAGCAAGGCAGCGCTGTATTCATCGCCATCGAACAACGAGATGTCTTCAGCAAAGCGGCCGTCGGTCGAGACTGTCGCCTGTTGCTGTCCAAAGCCCCAGCCCGGGAACCCGTTGTTTCCGCCCGAAGAACCTCCCAGGCTTATCTCGAACGAGGCAAGGATTTCTTTTAGGGCCTGCGCCTTCACCGAACGGATCGGCTGGTTGTTGCCGCTGTTCTCCACAAGCTTAAGCACGCGCGGGGCTTCCATGTGGGTAAGCATGTTCACGTTCACCGTATCGCGGTCTGTCACGTCGGCAACCGCATTGAGCGTCACCATGCCCGAAGAGAGCCCTCCCGTAAGTTCGTTATAGAAGTAACCGTTCGCCTCCACACGCAGGTACGGCGACACAAGATCCACACTGTCAAAACTGTAATTCCCTGCCGCATCCGTAATGCATGTCTTGTGTGTTTTCCTGGAATCGGCAAGTCTCTGCGTACTGTCGAGTTCAACAATCTTCACCGAGGTGCCATAGCGGAACGGGCCCTTTTCGGCTATACCCACAATGTGCGCGCCAGGGCGACGGGCTGGCATCGTATCGAGAGCAGAGGCTGTATTGCCTCCACCACCAAAGGCGCCCCACGGGTTTGTTTGCCCCTGACCCGAAGATTCCTCTTCATCCTTTTCCCCGTCGGGATCATTTAAAACCAGCGAGCCGCCATGGCAAGAAATCTCAAGGACTTCAGAAACGGCAGAGGACGGGTACCATTCGCCCTCGATGCAAAAGTAGAGCGTAGACTCGCCCTCCACAAAAAAGGACTGGCCTTCTTTTTTGGAATTGCATTCAGGAAGCGCATTTTTGTCCGCAACAAGAGTCGTATCCTCTATCAGCGTATCGGTAACGGCGGGAACCGCCTCCACCTTCATGGAACTCGAACTGGCCACACCATTTGAACCGCCGTTTGAACCACCGCCACTTGAACCGCCACCGCTCGAATATTCACCATCGGAATAGTCGACATCCTCACTAGACGGGTCATCCGCAGCGGGGTCTTTAGATGCCGGGTCGTCGGATCCGCAGCATACCAAAAAAAACATGGTCAGGACTAGTGGCCAAAAAGACTTCATAAACGGAACAATAGTAAAATTCGACCAGGATACAACTACGTATATGCAGAATCAAGGCCCTTGACCGGCACATAGCGCCTGTTTCCGAATTCATCAATAATTATGGCGATTCCCGCAAGGTAGTTGAGCCACTTTCCGCCGTCATAGTACTTGAGATTTGCCTTCAAGTTCGTGCAGTACGCCACCAGGGGGACCATCACCTTGTCGTGGGAACTCAACATAACAAACCTCTGTGCGGGGTCACTGTACTTCGCAAAAACGTGCGTTTTTTGCGGCAAATTATCCCTAGTGCATTTTGCCTTCGGCGAGGAATTTCTCGTGCATTTCAAAGGCGCGGTCCAAGGCGAGCGGTAAATGTACTCCCTTTGCATGCTTAATGCCATACTCCAGCACATCCGTCAGCTCGTCGCGGAAATCCGGGTGGGCGCAGTTCGCAATAATACGGCGCGCCCGCTCCTCGGCAGGGAGGCCGCGCAAGTCGGCGAGTCCCTGTTCCGTCACAAAGATTTGCGTATCGTGAAAGGCATGGTCCACATGGCTCACGTAGGGAACCACACTCGATATGGCACCACCCTTTGCCACGGAGGGCGTCAAGAAAAAACCGAGAGCGCAGTGACGGGCAAAGTCGGCAGAACCGCCAATGCCGTTCATCATCGCGGACCCGCAAACTAGCGAACTATTCACGTTGCCAAACATGTCAAACTCCAAGGCCGTATTCATCGAGATCACTCCCACGCGGCGAATGATGTCGGGGCTGTTGCTCACCTCCTGCTGGCGGAGCACAAAGTGGCGCTTCCAGTCGGCGGCGTTCTCCACAAATTCCTGCTGCGCTTCCTTGGAGAGCGTGAGGGCGGTTCCGCTGGCAACGCCCAGCTTGCCTTTTTTGAGAAGCGGCAACACGGCTTCTTGGATAACCTCGGTAAAGAGGTCGATTTTTCCAAGGCGGTCGTCGTTCGCCATGGCGCAAAGCACCGCGTTGGCCACCTTGCCCACGCCGCTCTGGTAGGCCATGCCCTTAGGGAGGCGCCCGTGGGATTCCTCAAAACGAATGAAATCCAGAATGCGTTCGCCGATGTTAATGGAGATTTCATCGGGTTCCACGAACGGGGTCACTTCGTCAAAGCCGTCGTTCTCGACTATGGCCACAACCTTGTTCGTATCGATCTTGACAAAAGTATCGCCAACGCGGTCCCCCGCGCTGTAAACCGACAAAGGCTTCGCGTGCGGAGGCAGCTCGGGCAACGCATTGTCGTGCATGCCCACGCAGCTGTCGCCTAGGCGCGTATTCAATTCCAGAATGATTTTGGACGCCATGTCGAGGTAGCAAACCGAATTGCCCCCCGAAGTGGAAAGGCATACACGGCCATCGGGCAAAATGGCGCTGACTTCAATAATGGCGACCGTCGGGGCAGGCACGGCCCCCGTACGCACCAGGTAGCCCATCTTGCCAAGGTGTGCGTCAATGTACTTGATGCTCCCGTCGTTGATTCCCTTGCGGAGCGAAGGGTTGCTCTGGTAGGGCATGCGAAACTTCATGGCCTTGGCACGGGCCAGCGCCCCGTCGCAACTGTCGCCGGTACTCGCCCCGGCAAAGAGCGTCACCTGGAAGGGCTTGCCCTCGGCGTGGATTTTTTCGGCACGTTCCGCGATAGCCAAAGGAACCGCCTTGGGGTAACCCGCCAGTGTAAATCCAGAAACGCCAAGCACATCCCCGTCGTTAATCAATTCTGCCGCTGCAGCGGCGCTGCATTTTCTGCCAGTAATCCAGTCCATGCGACAAAAATAAATAAATGTGAGGCGAGGGGTGTGGAATTTGAGTTTAGAAGTTCTGCCAACTAAGCTCTACCTACTAAGTTCTGCCTACTGTCTAAATTCTATATTAGTCACCGTGATTCACTTTATCAAGTACAATATCATTGGCATAATGAACACCCTCATCACACTACTTGTGGTATGGGTTCTGCACCAGTGGCTTGACTGGAACCTGGAGCTTTCCAATTTCCTCGGTTTTGTAGCCGGGGGCTGCAACAGCTACATTTGCAACCGCATTTGGAACTTCAAAAGCAACAATCAAAAACGCACCGAAGTCGTACGCTTTGTCGTGGTGTTCCTCTGCAGTTACGCAATTAATCTGCTTGTCCTCGAAGGTTGCGCATACCTGTTGCTGAACGCCCCATGGTGCGCAAACTTTAGCGGGCGGATTTCACAATTCATGAAGCCCACCTACTTCGCCAACATCATCGCGAACGTTGTTTACGTCCTTGTGAGTTTCACCCTATATAAAAAATGGGTGTTCAAAAAATAAGGCTTAGCAGTAGCCTTTAAACCAATCGGCAAAGGCCTTGATGCCTGTATCCAGATTTGTCCCCGCGGTGTAGCCCACATCCTTTTCCAAAGCCTTTGTATCGGCCCAAGTCACTTCGACATCGCCAGGCTGCATGGGCATGTAGATTTTTTCGGCGGTCTTGCCCAAGTGCTTTTCGAGGGTCTTCACAAAGTCGAGCAGGTTCACCGGGTCGCCGTGACCGATGTTATACAGGCGGTGCTCCGCAGACTCCGGCTTCCCTGCCGCAAATCGGGACGCACCCGTCTCGTATACTTTCACTACCCCGCCGGCAATGTCGTCGATGTACGTAAAATCGCGCATCATGTTGCCGTTGTTAAAAATCTTGATGGGCCTGTCGTGCATAATGGCATCGGCAAAAAGCCAGGGCGCCATGTCGGGGCGGCCCCACGGTCCGTAAACGGTAAAAAAGCGAAGCCCCGTCGCGTTCACATTGAACAAATGACGGTAAGTCTCCGCCATCAGTTCGTTGCTGCGCTTGGTCGCCGCATAAAGGCTCGAAGGCTGGCACACGGGATCGTCGGTGCTAAACGGAGTCTTGGTGTTGCGGCCGTAAACGCTGCTGGACGAAGCGTAGGTCAAGTGTTCTACTGGGTGTTTGCGGCACCCTTCGAGGATATTTAAAAAACCGGTGATATTGCTGTCGATATACGCCTGCGGGTTTTGCAGGCTGTAGCGCACTCCCGCCTGGGCGCCCAAATGGATAACGCCATCAAAATGATCCTCTTCAAAAAGGGCGGCTACGGCAGAGGCGTCGGCAAGGTCCATCTTTTGAAACCTGAAGTCCGCATGGTCCAGTCGTTTAAGACGGTCCTCCTTGAGGGACACCTGGTAGTAGGAATTCATGTTGTCGATTCCCACCACCTGATAACCCTTCGAAAGCATTATCAAGGAAACTTCACAACCAATAAAGCCCGCGGCACCTGTCACAAGAATCTTTTTAGGCATATTACCTCGCTCACTCAAAATATAAAAAAAGACGTCCCCTTGGGGGACGCCTTTTAATTCTTTAAATCCGAACTACTTTTCGAACGGAACGAGTTCCACGCGGCGGTTCGCCTTGCGGCCCTTCTTGTTTCCGTTGCTGGCAATGGGCTTTTCGGAGCCATAGCCCACGGCACGCAAGCGGTTCGAGTCAATGCCCTTGCTCACAAGGTAGTCAACCACAGCCTGAGCACGGGCCTGAGAGAGTTCCTTGTTCTTCTTGGCACTGCCCACATTGTCGGTGTGGCCCTGGACTTCGAGGTTGGAGCCCGGAATCTGGTTCATCAAGGCGACAATGTCATTCAAGGTACCGTAGCTGTTCTTGGTGAACTTGGTGGAGTTCGTCTGGAACTGGATACCCTGTTTCAGCTTGTTCAAATCCTGCTTCTTGTTGGTCGGGCAACCCTTGGCATCAATCTTGATACCTTCGAGGGTGTACGGACACTTGTCAAGGTGGTCGGCAACGCCATCCTTGTCGGTATCCATCGGGCAGCCAACGCTATCCACAGAAATACCCTTTTCGGTAGACGGGCACTTGTCGATGCCATCGGCGACACCGTCCTTGTCCTCATCCTTCGGGCAACCGGTGCTGTCCACCTGGACGCCTTCCTTGGTGTTCGGGCACTTGTCCAAATCATCCGAGATGCCGTCCTTGTCAAAGTCAAGAGTACAACCATTGTTGTCGACCGTAGTGCCAGCCGGGGTATTCGGGCACTTGTCGAGAGCGTCGGCAACACCATCCTTGTCGGCATCGGCCGGGCAACCCGTAGAGTCAACAGGGACACCCTTCTGGGTATTCGGGCACATGTCAGCGGCATCCGGGATACCGTCACCGTCAAAGTCGCCTTCGCAACCTTCAGCATTCACCTGAGCGCCAGCCTTGGTGTTCGGGCACTTGTCGAGAGCATCAGGAACGCCATCCTTGTCGGCATCGGCCGGGCAACCCGTAGAGTCAACAGGCAGACCCTTCTGGGTGTTCGGGCACTTGTCAAGAGCATCGGGGATGCCATCCTTGTCGGCATCAGCCGCGCAACCCGTAGAATCAACAGGCAGGCCCTGCGGCGTGTTGGCGCACTTGTCGAACGAATCAAACACACCATCGTGGTCGCTGTCGGCCGGGCAACCCGTCGTATCGACGATAATACCAGGCTGGGTATTCGGGCAACGGTCGTTGGAATCTTCAACGCCATCCTTGTCGAAGTCGCCTTCGCAACCAGTAATGTCAATCACGGCACCCTTCTTGGTTTTCGGGCACTTGTCAATGCCGTCAAACACGCCGTCTTCGTCACCGTCCATCGGGCAGCCCACGGAGTCAACCGTAGCGCCTTCCGGAGTATGGTCGCACTTGTCAATGCCATCAATGACACCGTCCTTGTCGCTGTCAATGGGGCAACCAACAGAATCCACGGTAGCCACGGAGGGAGTGTGGGCGCACTGGTCATTGTCATCCGAGACGCCGTCCTTGTCCTCGTCCTTCACCATGGGCTTGCCATCCATGTGCCAGCTCAACATGGCAACGGCGGCATAGAGCGGTCCCGGGCTATATCCATAGGTATAGTACTGATCGTTGTCACCCTTGAACTGCAGCTTCTGAGAGCGAGCGTACTTGTCTTCCTTCTTTCCTTCGAAAGTGAAGTCCTGGTAGTTACGCACAGCGATGTCCATACCAACGCCCATATCAATACCAAGGGGCAGGTGGAAGCGGAGACCCGGAGTAATGTACATCGGTTCTGCGATGGGGTCACGCGGGTACTTGGTTTCTTCCAAGCGCATTTCGCCGGAGTATTCCACGAACATGTCCAAGGCATCGTTCACCAGCAAGTTTAAACCGGCATCGTAAATCAATGCATCGGCCTGACCGTCGCCAAAGGAATGAACATAGCTGGCATGGCCGTTCAAGCGGATAGGAGCGCCAATCTTGGAGAAATCCAAGGTCATAACGAGGCCTGCGGCACCAGCCCAGGCATTGGCCGTAAACGGGTCCGTGTTGCCGCGTTCATCAATGTACCAAACATGGCGGGGACGGACACCTGCGGACTGCATGCCTGTCGGGGCAAAAAGGTCAAACACACCCGCAATGGCAAAGACGGTCTTTTCGTCGCCAAACGGCGCACGAATCTTCATCCATGCGTTCAGGTCACCCTGACCGGCGATCCACATGTTGGCCGCACTGGCGGTGCCACTGGATTCATGGGCGTGTTCATAATAAAGGGGCATAACAACGCCAACATCCGCAAAGCTCAGCAGGCCAACGCTAGCGTTGAAGTTGCCCGAGAACGAGCCCGCCCAGTCTTCAAAGTTGTAAGAATGGCCCTGCGCATCCTGGAAGCTGCCTTTACGGGAGAACGACCAGGAGTCGTTGGAGACATCACCACCCGTGCCAATGGAGACTCCCCACTGACCTAGAGTATAAGCGTTGTTCTGGTGGAAACCATCGGATCCGCCCTGGTACCCGGAATGGGCAAAGGCGACGGAGCCGGCAAGTAATGATAATGCAATGATTTTTTTCATTTGCAACCCCTTTGTGATTTCTCAAAATAATAGAAAATCCTTATTAAAATACACTTACAAGTCCATTTGTTACAACCACTTGCGAGCCCCAAACAAGCAAATTTTTAGTTACTTTTATATTCATTTTTTAAAAAGCAACGAAAAAACGCGCAAAAACATCAAAATAAGTGAAAAACTTCTTTTTTTGCAAAAAATGGCTGAAAAACCGATTTTATCTATCGAAAATCTCCGCCGCGACTTTAAAATGGGCGACGAGACCGTGCATGCACTGCGCGGCGTGAGCTTCGACATCCACAAAGGCGAGTTCGTCACCATCATGGGAACCAGCGGTTCCGGCAAGTCCACCATGCTGAACATACTGGGGTGCATGGACAAGCCCACCAGCGGGCATTACATCCTCGACGGAGAGCACACCGAGAAACTCAAACGGGATGCCCTCGCCCGCATCCGCAACCGCAAAATCGGGTTCGTCTTTCAAAGCTACAACCTGCTGAGCAGGACCACTGCTCTCGAGAACGTGGAACTGCCCTTGCTGTACAACCCTAAAATCAGCCCGGACGAACGGCACCGCCGCGCCCTCGACGCACTCAAGATGGTCGGTCTCGAAGACCGCATGAACCACATGCCCAACCAGATGAGCGGCGGACAACAGCAGAGGGTCGCCATCGCCCGCGCCCTGGTGAACGACCCGGTCATTATCCTGGCCGACGAAGCCACCGGGAACCTGGACACAAGAACCAGCTACGAAATCATGACGATTTTTCAGCAACTGCACCAGCAGGGCAAAACCATCGCCTTCGTGACGCACGAACCCGACATCGCCACCTTTAGCGAACGCACCATAACGCTCCGTGACGGCCTCCTGAAAAAAGACGTGAGGAACGACATGCAAGATGCGAAGGCCGCCTTTGAGGCACTCCCTCCACCAGAGACTTTTGATAATTGATGATAATGGATAATTGACGATGTCCCCACTAACTCTCATAAAAATTGCCATCAAGGCGCTTCTTCGCAACCGCATGCGCACCTTCCTCTCGGTGCTGGGCATTGTCATTGGCGTCGCCGCCGTTATCACGATGGTCGCCATGGGCGAAGGCTCCAAGCAGTCCATCAAGGAGAAGATGACCTCGATGGGCACGAACGCCATCATCATCATGCCCAACCAGAGCCGCCGAGGGGGGGTGCAACTGGACGCGAGCAACGCCGCCGAGACCCTTGAAGAAGAAGACCTCAAGGCCCTCCGCGAGCAGGCGACCTACATCAACGCCGTATCGCCCATGGTGAGCGTAGGCGGGCAGGCTGTCGTCGGGAACAACAACTCCCCCACCGCCCTGAGCGGCGTCTCCGCCGACTACCTCAAAATCAGGAACTACGAAATCGACGACGGAGTCATGTTCGATGACGAGTCTGACCGTATGGCGAAGGTCTGTGTCATTGGGCAGACCGTCGTCAAGAACCTGTTCCCCGATACGGACCCCATCGGCAAGACCATCCGTTACAAGAGCATCCCACTCAAGGTGGTCGGCACATTGAAAGCAAAGGGTTCCGGCGACTTTGGGCAGGACCAGGACGACGTCATCTTCACACCGTACCAGACCGTGATGAAGCGATTCAGCGCAACGACGAACATCAGGCAGATTTTTGCGAACTCCATTGGGGAAGGCTTCGCCGAAAAAGCGACGGAAGAGATCATGGGAATTTTGAAGGAGCGCCGCGGCTGGACCAAGCCCACCGACCCCTTCCGCGTCCATACGCAAGAAGAGATGATCACCATGGTCACAAGCACCTCGGACCTGCTCTCGCTGGTGCTTACCGCCATCGCAGGAATCAGCCTGCTGGTGGGCGGCATCGGTATCATGAACATCATGTACGTGTCGGTGACCGAACGTACCAAGGAGATTGGGCTCCGCATGGCGATTGGCGCCAGGAGCCGCGACATTCTGCTCCAGTTCCTATTCGAGTCCGTCATGATAAGCCTCCTTGGCGGAGCCATAGGGATAGCCCTCGGCATCGCCGCCTCCGAGGCCGTGAAGGCCATCGCCAACTGGCCCATGAGCATTTCCATCACAAGCATCGTGGTGAGCTTTGGCGTGTGCTTTGCCACGGGCGTGTTTTTTGGGTGGTACCCGGCACGCAAGGCGAGCCTACTCGACCCCATCGAGGCGCTGCGCTTCGAGTAGGCTTTACATTCCATCCCCAAATGTTTTTTATAGATTTCTAGAAGCTGAACGGAGCAAGGGATTATGAACCTTCTAGATTTTTTGAAAGACATGCCGGTTATAGGCATTTTGCGCGACATCCCGAAGGGTGCCGAAGAAGAATGCGTTAGCGCAGCCACCGATTGCGGACTCAAGGCCATCGAGGTGACGATGAACACCGCGGCAGCGCCCGAAATCATCAAGTCCCTGCGTGAAGCCGCGGAACCCCACGGGATTCTCGTGGGGGCAGGCACCGTCTGCCACATGGGCGAACTCGAAACCGCGCTTGCAGCCGGCGCCCAGTTCATCGTCGCTCCCAACACCCGCAACGACCTCATCCGCATGTCGGTCACCGCGGGCATCCCCATTATCCCGGGCGCCCTCACCCCGACCGAAGTGCTCAAGGCATACGACCTCGGCGCCACCGCAGTCAAGGTGTTCCCCGTCAACTGCGTGGGCGGTCCCGAATACATCAAGGCGCTCCGCGGTCCGTTCCACGGCATCCCGCTCCTCGCCTGCGGCGGCGTGAATCCCCAAAACGCCAAGGACTACCTTAACGCCGGCGCGAACCTCCTCGCCTTTGGCGGGAGCATCTTCAACGCGAAGCTCATGGCCGAGAGCAACTGGGACGAAATCAAAAAGCGTCTCGCATTACTGCTCGACGCCATTAAATAGCCTTCTACATTCAGGCAAAAATTTCACAAGCGGCAAGTAGAAAATCGGCTTTACTTGCCCGAGTGCATTTTCTTTTTGCAGTCGTACATCGAAGAATCGGCACTGTGGAGCATCTCATCCATGTCCTTGTAGTCTTCGTTCGAGTGCGCAATGCCATAGGCGAATGTCACCGTCTGGTCCACAATGGTCACCGCCTTCACCGCTTCCTGCATACGTTCGGCACAAATAAAGGCTCCGCGTTTATCTGTATCGGGGCAAAGCACCATGAACTCATCGCCACCCATACGGAACAGCAAGTCAGATTCGCGCAACAGCTTTTTGCAGGCGTTCACCACAGAGCGAAGCAACAAGTCGCCCGCCTGGTGCCCGTACTTGTCGTTCACAATCTTGAGTCCGTTCAAGTCAAAGTAAATGAGGGAGAACGGAGTCCCGTAACGCTTGCTGCGGGCAAACAATTCGCGCAACGAGTACATGGCGTGGCGACGGTTGTAACAGCCGGTCAAATCGTCGGTCAGCGAGATGTCGCGCAAAAAGCGGAGCGTCCTCGCCAAGCGGATGTGAACGTTGACTCGCGAAAGCAAAATATCGGCAAGGGCGTTCTTGCTCACAAAATCCGACGCGCCGGCATGGAAGCCCTTGGTCACGCTATCGGAATCCTCGCGGCTGGTGAGGAAAATAATCGGCAAGTCATCCAAGGCAAAACTTTGGCGAATGCGCAGGCACACCTCGTAGCCATTCAAGCTCGGCATGTTGATGTCCAAAAGGACCAAGTCCACGCGTTCCTTGTTCAAGAGCGCCAGGGCCTCCTCGCCGGAATGGCACATAATCACGCTGTAGCCCACCTGCGAAAGCAGATTCCGCGTTTTTTCCAGCACTTCGGCATTGTCGTCGACGACAAGAATTTTCTCTTCAACCATAATCCCTCTCTATTTAGTCCATATATTACTAAAAACTATAAGAATTCGAGTTCGGGGGCAACATCCACCAGCCCCATGCGAGCCGCAAAATCAAAGAAAACGCGCAGCGACTGCTTGCGTTCGTCGGTAAAGCGGTAGTCTATCACCCGGTAATAGTCCTCCACCACCTGGCGAGGGAGTTTCACAGGGTATTTTGCAAGCCAGCGGTCCAGGGCGGTCTTGGGGTTTGCGCGGAACCGCTCAATGCCTATCTCGGTACATTCCAGGTAGTTTTCCAAGGGGGGCAGCAACGCGGGCTCCAACGCCTCCTTGGCAATAATCCACGCGCCAAACACAAACGGGAGCCCTTGCCAGTCCTGCCAAAGCGTCCCCAAGTCGTACTTGTAGGCAAAGCGGTCGCGTTCGTTTTCTTCTAGCGCCAAGTCGCCAATCAAAAGGCAAGCGTCGTCACCCGGCTCCGCGGCAAGGCCTTCCACATAGAGAGGATTGAGCCCATACCGCATTTCGAGCAAAATGCGCAAAAGGGCGACAGAAGTCTTGCTTTGCGAAGTGAGCCGGACCGACTTCCCTCCCAGTTGTTCTATGGGGAACTGCGAAAACAGTTTTACGGAGCGGACTTCGAACGAGCACGACGTGCAAAGCGTAGGTGAAAGCACGAACGCCCCCGGTTTTTGTGCAAACGTAATCGACGACGCCGGCGATAAGTGGATGCTTCCGTCCTTAAGCCCCGCGTTGTGCGCACTAGGCGGACCATCCACAAATTCCACATCGGGGAATTCGCTCTCGCGCCCTAAAAAGTCATGGAAAAACGGCGCACACACTAAAAAAGGGATTCGTCCAACTCGAAGAGCCATGTAAAAAAGTTAACTTTTATGTGTGGTATTTGGAAGACCGCTAAAGAATTAACCGAAAAATAAACGAGAATGGCTAAGGTATAATGGCTGTATTTCACGTGAAAAAGACCTCGCTGGGCGAAGACAAAACCAGCCTGGTGTTCAAAGGCAAAATCATAGAGGGGCCCATTAGCAAGGGCATGACCATCGAGATTCCTGTAACCCAGGAAGCCGTTGTCAAAATGAAGATTTACGACGTCGTCCAATTTGAAAAGCAAAAGGACGAAGACAAGAAGGTCGGCCTCGTGGTTGATTTTTACAACCTTCCCGACGACATGGAAGTCATTATGGACTTGAACATCGCCGAAGAAGACTTGAAGGTTATTGACGAATAGATCTTGCAAAGCAAGTTGCATCCAATTCCGGCTGCAAACACATGGGATGACAAAATGAAAAAGGAAAGACTACGCGGAGTGAATTTGGGTGGCTGGTTCAGTCAGGTCGACTGCATCCAGGAAAAAGACCCCGCCCTCTTTCCAGGGGTCATCCAACACATAAAGACGTTCATCGGCGCAAGCGATTTCAAGCGCATCCGCGAGGCGGGGTTCAACCACGTCAGGCTCCCGGTGGACTACTTTAACGTTTTTGACAGTGACGACGCCAGCAAGCCCAACGAGGAGGTCTTTGGGCTTTTGGACAAGGCTCTCAAAGAAATCCAAACAGCCGACCTGGACGTGATTCTGGACCTGCACAAATGCCCGGGGCACGACTTCCACCTGGGGTGTTCCACGGAGCAGGCGTTTTTTGCCGATCCCGCCGCACGCAAAAAGACATGCGACATTTGGTCTTACATGGCCGAACGCTATTGCAACGAAAGCCGCGTGATGATGGAGCTTTTGAACGAGCCCGCCGGCAGCGACTCCAAGGTTTGGGACAAAGTAAAAGACGAAATCTTTTGGGCCATAAGGAAGCACGCCCCCAAGAACACCATTGTGGTCGGTAGCAACAAGTGGAACAGCGCAAAGGAATTTGAATTCCTCACCCCGATGGACGACGACAACGCCATCTACAGTTTCCACACCTACACGCCCGTGAGCTTCACCCACCAAAAGGCGGAATGGATCAAGGATCCGTTCTTCCACCAGGAACGCAGCTGGCCCGGCGACTACGCGGCACCCGAAGGAACCGACGGCGTACGCCTCAACTACGAGTACGGCAAGTGGGACAAGGCAAGGCTCCAGGCAAGCATCCAAAACGCCCTCGATTTCCGCGCCAAGTACGACCTGCCCGTAAGCTGCAACGAGTTCGGCGTCTACGTCCAGGTTCCGCGCAAGTACCAACTCGCTTGGATGCGCGACTTCCTCGACATTCTGCGCGAAGCCGACGTGGGCTTTAGCTACTGGAACTACAAGAACCTGGACTTTGGCCTGGTCTCCAAGGGCGAATCGCTCCACAACAGCTTGGAACAGTACAACAACCCAGAGCGCCTCGACAAGGAGCTCATGGAAATGCTCGCCAAGGGATGAGCGACTTCGTCGCAATGTGTAGTGAGTAGTGAGTACACCTCACACCTCAAAGCGGTCGAAGGCCGCGACTCCAACTGCTACAGTTCTATCAAGATTCCGGCCTGCAGGTAAACATAGCCTTTGCCTGCATGGTCCAGGAATTCGTAACCGCCCATGAGCAAGATAGACGAGTAATCGCCGTTCTTTATGTCGAAGCCGCCACCGGCTCTCCAGAACATTTGATGGTCGCCACCAAAGAGGTAGCCAAAGTCGCCCACAACCACCGGGAGCGTTTGCCCGCCAATCGGGAGACGGATCCAGGCGGCGGCGCTCAAAGGGATGAGGGCGTCGTTGTCGATTTCCTGGTAGCCGCTGCCCACGCCCACAAAGAGCATTTGGTCTATCGCATACCACCAGTGGCCATAAACATTGAGGTTGAACTCGGTAATGTCGCTAATGTGGTTCACCACGCCGCCCTGCACGTCTACGGTAAACGCGTTTGCCGGAGCAGAACTCAAGGCCAAGACTCCCGCCGCAATCAAAGGCAAAAGTTTGGCAGCGCCAACCGTCGCCGGGGCGTCGTCGTCACTGCGGGCTTCACGCGCCCAGCCGCCGCTCTTTTCGCGGCAGAACGAAAGGAAGAACCCTTTGAGCATTGCGATATTCATCGACATAAAGTAGTAGGCACTCGGGATAACCTTGGTCACGCAAACCAACAGCACCAAGACCATTATAGCAAAGGTAGCCTGGTACACAGGACCGCTCGTCAAAAGCAGCGCATTGAGTATGAACAGCAAAATGACGATATGCGGAGAGAACCAGCGCAAGAACTTGTGCGAGAGGAATAAGTATGCGAGTAGCGGCTTGAACGGGTTCAGCAAGGGCAGGTAAGAGAGCAGGTAGTTGAAATTCGCGCGGCCAATGCGCACCTTGCGGCGGTACTCGCCCTCGCCTTCCTTGGAGGTCTGCTCCGTACCGATGGCGCTCGCGATGAACGTGCAAAAGAAGCCCTTCTGCAAAATCTTCGTCGTAATAAAGAAGTCGTCCATGATGCTCTTCTTGGTCGGGAGTTCGGTATATAATTCCTTACGAATGGCGTACAGGGCGCCGTTTCCGCCCATGAGGCGGTCCAAAATTCCCTCGAACTTCTTGATTTCAGACTCCAAATCCCAGTACGAGCTCTCGCCACGGCCAAGCACGCTCCCGCTCTTGTCGGAGAGGATCAAGTGACCGCAGGTACAGCCGATCTTTTTGTCTTTGAAGGGCGCCACCAGCTTGCGGACCACATTGGGGAAGAACATGGTGTTGGCGTCGCAGAACACAAGAATCTCGCCGCTCGCGATTTTTTGCAGGCGGTTGAGCATCGCCGCCTTGCCCGCGTTCTTGGGCGCCTTGACCAGGGTGATCCCACGGTCGGCATAGCGGGCTACGATCTCCGCCGTCTTATCGGCAGAACCGTCGTCGCCAATCAGCACCTCCAATTTCTCCTTGGGGTAGTCGATTTCCAGAATGTTCTGGATCTTACGTTCAATAACCGCTTCTTCGTTATACGCCGAAATCAAAAGGGAAACGTGCGGCAGTTCAAAGTTCTCGATCTCGTCACGGCGGCGGCGCTTGAAGAGTTCACTCACAAACGGGAGCGTCACCGGGAACAGGCCGTAGCAGTGCACCAGCAAAAACAGGAGCACCCAAAAGGCTATTTGCAAATACAGCAAGACTTGATCGCTCATCGTTCAATCCACTCTTTTTCTTTTTCCAGGAACTGATACAAAAGCATCTGCATTTCCTGGGGACTCATGGAATCCGTTACCGTAAGTATAGTAAGTCCCTTGGGCGCTATCAGCACAAAGGCAGGCAAGGCGCTCAATTCCCAAACGTCAAAATAGCAGCGTTGCACCGTTTTGGACTGCCCGTCGCACACAATGGTATCCTGGGAATCGGCATTCAGCTTTACCGGGATAAACCGGTTGTTCAACAGGGAGGCTACCGTCGGGTCGCTATACACGTTCGCGTCCATCACGCGGCAGGGGATGCACCAGTCGGCATACAGGTCCACAAAAACCAGCTTGTTGCTCGCCTTCGCCTTTTCGAGGGCTTCGGCATAACCCACCCAGCGCACCAGCTTGGGGGCTGCCTTCGCGGCAAAGCTCGCCGGAGCGAGCAACACAAGTACCATCAACAAAATTTTAACAACGCGCATCACTTGACCTCCCCCGGCTTGGGAGCCACCTTTTCTTTTTTGGCCTTCGCCTTGGCAGCCTCCTCTTCCTTCTTTTTGATAAAGGATTCCGGATCCAGTACGGAGTCGAGCCTGGCCACCACGCGATTCTGGAAGGGCTTCCAGTAGTCGGAGTTCATCAAAATCTTGTCGGTCTCCGCCAAAAAGCTTTCACGCGTGTAGCCGTACTTTTTGAGAGTCGCCTTGCGATAGAGGCGCGTCATGGGCGACGTCACGCCGTACATCTGTTCGGCCACGCGCATGTCCACATAGGCGGCAATGAATTTCTCGTCGATGTCGGGGTTCTCGTTTTTGCAGGCACACAACCCGAACAGGATTCCGCAAAGTCCCAAGGCAAAAGCAAATTGAACAGCTTTGGACATCACGAAACCCGACTCCCCGTTACGGTTGCTCTTCAAGGGCGCTTTCAAAAAGCCCTTCGACGTATTCGGCCTTGCTAAAGGGGACCAACTGGTCAATGCGTTCGCCCATGCCAATCCAGCGGATGGGGATCTGCAACGAACTCGCGATGGAGAGTACCGCACCGCCACGGGCCGTGCCGTCGAGCTTGGTCACCACGAGTCCCGTCAGGGGGAAGCTCTGGTTAAAAATCTTGGTCTGGTTGATGGTGTTCTGTCCCGTATTGCCATCAATCACAAGCCACATGTCGTGCGGGAAATCCGGATTCACCTTCCTGACAACACGGACAATCTTCTTGAGTTCCTCCATCAAGTAATCTTTGTTGTGGAGGCGTCCGGCAGTATCCAGGAGCACCACGTCGCAACCGCGGGCCACAGCCGCATTGCAGGCGTCAAATGCCACCGCGGCAGGGTCGCTGCCTTCCTGGTGCTTCACAAATTCGGCACCGCTCCGCTCGGCCCAGGTCTCGAGCTGCTCGATGGCCGCCGCACGGAACGTATCGCAGGCGGCAATCATCACCTTCTTGCCCTCGTTCTTGAGGCGGGCGGCGAGTTTGCCGATGGTCGTCGTCTTGCCGGCGCCATTCACGCCAATTACAAGAATCACATGGGGTTTGCCCTTGAGTTCAAACGGCGGCGGGTCCTTCAAAAGGCGTTCCGCCTCGCCGCGCATAATGTCGAGCACCTGCTCGGTCGTAAGCGATTTGCCCAGGGCCTGTTCGCGCAAAGCATCCGTCAACAAGAACGCAGCCTCCACGCCCACGTCGGCCTTGATCAAGTGCTCTTCCAACTCTTCGAGAGTCTCGTCGGTAATCTTACCAGCGCCGACAATCCCCTTGAGTTCGCCCACGAGGGCGTCACGGGTCTTGGCGAGCCCACTCTTGATGGCAGAAAACAGTCCCATTAGATCAGGCTCTCGACCTTGTCGACCAGGCCGTAGGCCTTGGCCTCTTCGGCGCTCATAAAGTTGTCGCGTTCGGTATCGCGGTCAATCTCTTCCATGGTATGTCCACTGGTCTCGGCCAAAATCTTGCCCGTAATGCCGCGGATGCGGAGCATTTCCTCGGCCTGGATCTGGATGTCGCTCGCGGGCGCCACGATTTCGCCATGGATGAGCGGCTGGTGGATCATGATGCGGGCGTTGGGCCATGCGGCGCGCTTGCCCTTGGCACCGGCAGTCAACAAGACGGCGCCCATCGAGGCTGCCTGACCGCAGCAGACTGTGACCACATCGCTCTTGATAGCGTTCATGCAATCGTAAATGGCAAGGCCGCTGCTAATGACTCCGCCCGGGCTGTTGATAAAGAACACGATGTCATCGTTGTTCAGGGAATCCAGGTACAGGAGCTGTTTCACAATGCGTTCGGCGCTTTCGTCATCGACCTGGCCCCACAAAAACACACGACGCTTGGTGGCGAGGTACTCCTCGGCCTTCTTGATCATGCTCGGGGTCTCGGCTTCTTTCTTTTCGTTGCAATCTGCCATAAAGCTTCCTTTTCTATTTACCCCTCAATGTAGAAAAAACAGAACGCATATTTGCCCCCGTTTAAGCCAAAAACGTCCCATATCAACTATATTTGAGCCATGCCAAAGTTAAGCGAAACATTTCTTGCGGGCCTTGTGAGCCCCGCCATTCTCAAGGCTATTGAGCAGGACTCCCTGAGCCCCGTGTTTTTGGACCTGCAAGCCTGCAACGCCCTCGAGATTCGCTACGATTTTTTTGAACAGGCAGAATGGGAATCGCTCTCGGCGCGAGTTCGCCGGGTCGCCCCACAAGCCATGCAGATTGGCACCATCCGCCTCAAGCGCGACGGCGGAAAATTCCCCGACGCCAAGGCCGTGGCACGCCCCGAACTCTGGGAAAAAATTTTGGAGGCGGACGAAGCACCCGAATGGCTGGACCTGGAACGCGACTGCCTCGCCCAGTTCGCAGACCTCAAGGCCATGGCCAAACCGAGGGGCACCAAGATCCTTGTTTCGGAGCACAACTTTATCCGTATTCCAAACGACATGGTCCTCAAAACGCTTGTGGACGACCTGCGCCGCGTCAAGGCCGACGGCTTAAAGATCGCTGCCATGAGCAACTCCGAGGACGACTGCGACCGCCTGTACAAGTTCACCAAAAAGAACAACAAGTACTTTGACCTGTTCGCCGCGTTCGCCATGGGCGACACCGGACGCACCAGCCGCCTGTGGAGTCTCAAGGAGGGGGCTAACCTCACCTACGGCGCCATCGAAGCCGCCGAGGCCCCCGGCCAAATTGACGTCATGACCATGAAAAAGGCCCTGGACAACTTCGAAAACCTGTTTTCGAAGAGCGACACTTTGGCGTTTTTGGACAAATTTAGGCAGTTTTGACTATTTTCATATTACAAAGCCCCACTTTGCCCTAATTTTTGCTAAAATATTGGCTGGATAGAGAAAAAAGGAAACAACTACTATGCGTCTTTCTGAACGATTTGTAGATAATTGCATCTTGATCAATTCTGCCAGCGAAACCAAAGAGGCCATCCTCAACGAGCTGGTAGACACGCTCTGCAGCGCCTACAAACTGGACCACAGGGACGAGATTTTCGAAGCCGTGTGGAACCGCGAACAGAGCCGCTCCACAGGCATCGGCTGCGGCCTCGCCGTGCCCCACGCCAAAATCGACTACGTGGACCGCATGTGCATGGTCGCCGCGACAGTCGAGAAGGGCCTGGACTTCCAGTCCTTTGACGGCGAGCCGGTGTACCTGCTCATCCTCATCGTGAGCCCGGGCAACACCGTGGGCCCGCACCTCAAGGCCCTCTCCTCGGTGAGCCGCCTTTTGGCCGATGGCTCCGTCCGCAAGGACCTGATTGCCGCCAAGACCCCGGCCGAGTTCCTGACCATCCTCCGCGCCGCCGAAGACAAGTACCTGTAACCGCCCCTTGACAACCTGCAGTTCCTTTCCTATATTTGCTCGCACCTCGGACGGTTAGCTCAGTTGGTTTAGAGCGCTGCTTTCACACGGCAGAGGTCACAAGTTCAAATCTTGTACCGTCCACTCGAAAAGGTCCGGCCTTACCGGGCCTTTTTTATTATCTTGTGAACCGCAACGGAACCGCCTCCTGAGGCATCTAAAAGGCATGAATACAAGCAAGGCTATCATTTTTGGACTCCTGGCGTGGACACCTTTGGTGTTCGCCGACGGCGCATGGACCCTGGACGCATGCCTTGCCCAGGCAAAGCAAAAGAGCCTCCAGCTGGAATCGGCGAAACTCCGCGAACAGCAGGCCGACATCCAAATCAGGCAGGCCAAGTCCAGCCGCTACCCCAGCGTGAACGCGAGCATCCAGAACACGCTCTACGACCACCCGTTTATCGACACCGAGGACCACTACCGCCTAAACCTGGGGGTCTCGGGTTCGTACACCCTTTGGGACGGCGGCTCCACGAGCCTCTCGGTCGAGGCGAACCAGCTCTCCAAGCAGGCGGCGCAGCTCGAGACCAAGCAAACGGAGCGCTCCATCCAAGAGAGCGTGCTGAACGCCTACATGTCGCTTTTGGCCGCAGGCGAGAACCTGCGCACCGCAAACGCCTCGGTCGAACTCGCCCAGGCCGAGTTCGAGCACTACGGCAAGCTTTTTGAGGCGGGCTCCATCACCAAGAAGGACCTGACGCAAAGCCAGTCCAACGTGCTCCAAAAGCAGGTGGCGCAACTCACGGCGCAGCTGAACGTGAACACCTCCAAGACCACGCTCCGCCAGCTCCTGGAACTCCCCGAAACCGAGGACTTCGCCATCGAGGCGCCCGAGACAAACATCACGAGCCCCGACTCGCTGGAGTCCATCCCGGCGCTGGCCGAGCTCCAAAAGTCCGTGCGGGAAGCCCACCCCGGCCTCAAATCCGACAGTGTCTCGGTGCGAGCGGCCAAAAAGAGCACCGAGGTTGCCGGCGCGGGCAACTCCATCTCCGTGACCCTCGGCGCCAACAGCAGCACCGGGCTGCAGGCCTGGGAATCCAAGGCCTACAAGAACCAGCTCAAGTACGGCTGGCAAAACTCCGTGAGCCTAGCCATCAACATCCCCATCATTGACGGCGGCGCCACCGAGAACAAGGTGCTCCTCGCCCAGGTGAACGAGAGCGCGACGCAAGTGAGCATGCAGGAGACCGCCAAGAGCCTGGAGAACAGCATTGAAAAGCTATACCTCAACGCCGTTAGCGCCGACATGCAATGGAAGGCCGCCATCCTCCAGGTGGAAGCCGAACAGGAGGCGCTCCTGGTCGCCGAAGAGCAAAGGAACGCGGGCGCCCTCACCTACACCGACTACCTAGGCCAAAAAAACAACCTCGAGACGGCACAGGTGAACCTGGTGAACGCCAAGTACACGAGCCTCCTCGCCCGTAAGGTCCTGGACCTCTACCAGGGGAAACTGGACTAATTTACTCAAAAAGCAAATATTGTAAACAAAAATTTGTCAATCGTGGATAAAATGTCCACGATTGTTTTTTTCCGTCAGGGAACATCGCCTTTTTTTCAAGATATTATAGTAATGGTGAATGGGTAAAAAAAAAGGAGTACAGCATGAAAGATTTGCGTCTTTCTAGTTTCTTGGGTGTCCTATGCGCAACATTTGCAACATCCACTTTTGCCTACGACGTTAGCGGGACCGTTTCCGACGAATCAGGGAACCCCGTGAGCGGCGCCAACGTTTCCCTCATCAAGGAAGCGAAATCCACCACCACCGATGCCAGCGGCAAGTTCCTCATCCACGAAGATGAGCAGCAACAGGCCCTGCGTCAAACCTTCAACTACAACAACGCCGCCACGGCGCACGTCAAAGTTTTCGACCTGATGGGTAACCAGGTCGTCAACAAGTACTTCCCCAACGCAACCAACCTGAACATGAGCAAGGAACTCAAAGGGCAGGGCACATACTTTGCGCAGGTGACCATCGGCAGCGCAACGCAAACGGTCAAGTTCAACACGAACGACAAGTCCATCAACTTGGCAAGCACCGGCGCCGTCCAGGGACTCCTGGCCAAGGCCGCCGCCGCGGGCGAAGCCCTCCAGATCATCGCCGACGGTTTCGACACCTTGAGCATCCCGCTCGGCACACTCGACACGACCGTCAACGTGAAACTCACGAAGACCGCACCGGCCGAAGAGCAGTTCAAATTCGGTTACGCTTTGAAGAACGAACCGCGTCCGAGCAAGGGTTGCGGCAAGACGTCAACGTTGCAAAAGACCAGGAGTGTCGAAAACGGCGACCGCTTTGAAATGAGGGTCGGCAGCGAAAACCGCGAATACTTCATCACCTTGCCGAAGAACTACGACAACAACAAGCCGCACAAGGTGCTGTTCGCCATGCACTGCATGGGCTCTAACGCCGAAGACTTCGTCCACCACTCTCCGGACCAGGACCATCCGTCTCCGTACTACGGCCAGCAGAAGTTGGACACCGAAGGCAACTACATCTTCGTCGCTCCGCGTGGCGATACCGACGGCATGCCGTGGAGCATGAACAGCGACAAGGACCACAAGTTCATTGACCAGTTGATTACGACCATCAACGAGAACTACTGCGTCGATACCTCCCGTATATTCATGACAGGCTTCAGCTTCGGCGCCATGGTCACGAACTCCATGGCCCAGGACATGCAGCACCGCCTCCGCGCTGTCGCTGTCTATGCAACAGCCGACTTCAATATCTACCTGCCGCAGAACAAGGGCAAGCCCATCGCCTGGATGGCTGTACACGGCAAGAATGACGGCACCTGCCCCTATGACAGAGCCAAGAACAGTGCCCTCAAGCGCATCTTGAAAAACAACGGCAAGGCAGATGCAAATGGCAACTTCACCGATGCCAGCGCTGAAACGCCTAAGGAAGTCGGCGGCAGCGGACACCTCTGCTATGATTTCACAACCGTCGACGAACGCTTCCCGGTTAAGTGGTGCAGCTGGAACGGTCAGCACCAGTGGACTGCCTACGACAACGGCAACTGGCAGAACACCTGGGTCCCGCAGGAAGTCCACAAGTTCTTCGAACAGTTCTAGACCTTTTCTTATAATCTCCTCTCCAGAACCAAAAACGGCGCCCTTCGGGGAGCCGTTTTTTATTTCTAACCTGGTTCAAAATGAACCGAGGGACGTTTTACTAGTGAAACAACCCTGTTTTTTTATGAAAAGCCCGTGAACGGGCGCAAGGGTCATGCCAAAACAAAATGCCGAAATCCTGCAAATTTCGCCATTTTTAGGATTTTTCGCAAAAGGGAAGACCTCAAAACACCCTTTTGGCACGCCGTTCGCTTATAGGAAAGCGAAAACAAAGGGCCAACGGTAAACGCCGAGCCCGCAACAAAACGAGGTTAAAACCATGATGAACACACAAATTCTTCCTTCTGCTTTCTGCAATCTCCAGAACTTCTTTGACTCCCTTAGCGCCTCCAATGCCCAGGGCGAATGCAGTTTCACCCCCAAGGCCGACTACTACGAAACCGAGAACGGTTTTGCCCTGGAAGTTGAGTTGCCGGGCGTCAAGAAAGAGGACTTGGACGTACAGCTCGAAAAGAACATCTTGACCGTCAAGGCATCACGCACCCGCAAGGACGGAAAGTTCTCTTACGAGCGCAGTTTCCGCCTGGCCGAAGACATTGACGTCGACAGTATCAAGGTCAACTTGGAAAACGGCATCTTGAAATTCGACATGTCCAAAAAGGCACAGGCCGCTGCACGCAAGTTGACGATTGCCTAACCACTGTGCGCACAACAACCTATTCTTGAAATTTTCATCGCACTCCTTAGATAGGAAATCCCCGGCAGCAATGCCGGGGGTTTTTCGGCATTGATAAAGAAAACGTCGTAAAATCACCAACGGAAGTTGATTTGCCCCGTGTTTTTGCAGGTTCCATTTTTTGTATATTCTTGGGGTAAGATCAGGATTTTAGAATGCTCGATAAAGAAGTTTTAAAAACCGTAAGCCGCATTGAGCTCTCTGTCCGCGGGACGCTCGACACGGTGATGACCGGTGCCTACCACAGCTCGTTCAAAGGAAACGGCATGGAGTTCAGCGAAGTGCGCGAATACATGCCGGGCGACGACGTGCGTACCATCGACTGGAACGTGACCGCGAGAACGGGCTCGCCTTACGTAAAGAAGTTTATCGAAGAACGCGAAATGACCATGCTTTTGATGGTCGACGCGTCCAGCAGTTCGGAGTTCGGTTCCGGCAAGCAGATGAAGGGCGAGGTCATGGCGACGCTCACGGCACTCCTCGCATTCGCCGCCATCAAGAACAACGACAAGGTGGGGCTTTTAATTTATACGGACCAGGTCGAACTGTTTATCCCGCCGGAGAAAGGCCGCAAGCACGTGCTGCGGCTCATCCGCGAAATCCTCTACTTCAAGCCGCAGCACCACGGCACGAACACGCAGGTGGCGCTGGAGTATGCCGGCAAGATTCTGAACCGCCGTGCCGTGGTCGTGGTGATGAGCGACTTTTTGGACGAAGGTTTCGAGAACGCTTTCAAGATTCTGCGCAAGCGCCACGATGTGCTTGCGGTCTCCGTGGTGGACCCGCGAGAAATGGAACTCCCGCCCGCAGGCCTCGTGGAACTCGAGGATCCCGAGACCGGCGAGACGCTTTTAATCGACACAGGCGATGCGGCCTTCCGCGAAGCGTTCGCCCGCGAAGCCAAGCGCCAGGGCAAAACGACCAAGGAACTGTTCCAGCGCATGTCTATTGACTTTGTGCGCATCGAGACTCACGACGACTTCAAGGAAACGGTGGCCCCGCTCATCGAGCACTTTAGGCGTAGAGCAAAAGCCGCCCGACTCTAAATCAGACTTTAAATATTTGCCGGACGATACCCGAGCAACTTCATGCTGTAGAGCGCAGTACCCTTGCTGATGCTGCGGACATTCGTGGCGTAACCGAAGATTTTTCGAAGAGGGATTTCCGCCTTGAGAAAATGCGTGCGGCCGTCGCCGCCGATTTCCTTCACCTTGCCATTGCGACTCTGGATGTCGCCGGTGATGTTGCCTGCAAAGTCCACGGGGCATTCAAGAGAAAGTTCCATTACCGGTTCGTGGAGTTCAACGTCAGCAGGCTTGATGAGCTTGGTCACGGCATCGGCGCACGCCTTCTTGATCATCGGCGGCAGAGCGCCTTCGGTCCACGAAAATTCATGGACTTCAAAACGGACGCCGACAAGCGCGCCCTTGCCCAGCACGCCGACTTCGGTCGTCTCCAAAAGCGCCGAGCGCACGCCGGCCAGGATCTCGCGTGGCGCCGTCTCCATGAACTCGGCAGAAAGGCGGATGTCGTGCGCGGCAGTCTCCAAGGGAGTCGCCGAGAGTTTGATGGAAATCTTGTGCGGGCCAATCTGGAAGGTGTTTTCCACAGGACCCACCTCGTGACACAGGCGCTCTTGCCAGCGGACCTCGGGCTTGCCAGCATGCACTTCGCAGCCGAATTCCCTCTTGAGGCGCGCAAGCAACACTTCTAGCTGCACCTCGCCCACCGTGTGCAGGTACCAAAAACCGCCATCGTCCTTTTGCACCCTAAAACTCGGGTCCATGCGGCTGAGGGTGGAGAGGCTCTTTTCCACATGGTGGAAGTCCTCGGTACACACGCACTCGATGCGCGTCTGCAACAGGGGCTGGTAATGGTCACGAATAGAGAGACCCTTCGACTCCGTGCTATGCCCTTCGCTCAAGATGACATTGGAAAATGCGTCACACTGAGTGGAGAGCCTCTGGCTAGCAATTGAAGGGTCTATATATAGAATCTGGCCGAGTTCCGTCTCAAACGGGGTGCGCATCGCGTAAATGTCGCCCACGCGAATTTCTTCTACGGGAACAAGCAAGTTCGCCTTGAGTCGGGAGAATTCGAAGCCGACGGGCCATTCCTTGCGCAGCATGTCGGTGTGGCTGCGGAAAAGGGAAATCTCGCCCACGCCCTTAAAGTGACGCAGGCGAATCACCTGGCCAAGCTCGTCGCTGTTGAAGGACGGCACCTCGGGCAAAAAGAAACTGAGCGCCGTCACCAGGCTGCGCACGCCAAAGCCTTCCATGGCAGAGCCCGCATAGCACAGGGCGTAATCGTCGCTTGCGGCAAGCGCCTTGAGACCGCGCAAAAGCAGCTTGGGCGAAACCGGCTTTTTTTCCATCGCAAGCGAGAGGATTTCGTCGTCAAAGTTGCTCGCAAACTCCACGGCTTCGCTGTAGTGCTTCTTGAGTTCGCGGGAATTGTCCCAGCCGTCGTCCACGTTCCAGTTTTCGTCCACCACCTCTTCACCCGTGTCAGAATGTTCCAGGCGGCTTTGGCTCAAAACGTCGAGCACCGCGGTCATTTTGCCGTCACGGTATTCGGGCAGGGTCATAAGCACCGGGCGCACGCCCAACACCTCCTCGATGTTAATAAGCGTCTCGTCGAGCGAGTAGTCGGCATTGTCGAGCTTGTTCACAAACAAAATAGTGCGCACGCCGGCGGCGCGCAGTTTTTTAAAGGCGGCCACCGTCTGCGTCTCGACGCCGCTGGCGGCACTCACCACCAGCACTGCGCCTTCCACGGCCGAGAGCGCCATGTCGACCTCGGCGCCAAAATCCACATGGCCCGGGGTATCGATAAAGTTAAACCAGGTGTTCTTCCATTCAAAATGCGCCACACCGCTCTCGATGGTAATGCCGCGTTCCTTTTCTTCGGGCATGTAGTCCATCGTCGCAAGGCCTTCCTCGACCTTGCCCGGGCGGCGCACCTCGCCCGCAGTAAACAAAATGCGCTCCGAGAGCGTCGTTTTACCTGCATCAACGTGCGCCAAGATAGCGATGTTGCGAATGGACTGTGGCATTACCCCTACTTTCTCAGCTGGGATTCAAGAGCGCTAATACGTTCGGATAGTTCCGCACAAAGTTTTTCAAGCTTTTCTAGGCGAGCATCATGCTCACGGTCCTTTTCGGACTGGCGATGCAATTCAGAATCCTGCTGCTCATTAATAGAATCAACAGAATTCAGGCGGAAGTCATGCTCTGCATCCTTGGCGGCCTGGGCCTTGATCTTGAAAGCCTGTTCACGGCCCTTGGAATAAAGGGCATCTATGCGGACATCGTGTTCGTAATCCTTTTCCTTCTGCATGTCCAGGCGGGCATCGTGTTCCTTGTCTTTGCGCTGGAGTTCGCGGATACATTCTTCATCAAGATTCATAATCACCTCGGGGAAAAGGGGACCTTCACCTTCCCTTTTAATTTAGCAAAAAGGGCCCGGCCAAGCGGAAGGGTCCCTTCATCCGAGAGCAGGCGTTTACGATTCAAACGGGCGGACTCGCAACGTGACACCCAAATCGTTGCACAACTTGCGGCAAATCTCGATTTTTTCTTCGGGCATCACCTTCTCGACAACCGTCATCACCACGTTCTTCACGTGACCCTTCGCGAGCACGGCGAATTCCTTGAGGGCATCGTAAGACTTGATGCCGAACTTGGAACGGGTTAGTGCCAGGAATTCCTCGGCATCCGCGGCATTCAGCGAAATGGAAACGGTGTCGAAGCGCCCCTCGAGTTCAGGGGTAACGTCCTTGCCGTGAATCAGGTTCGCAAGGCCGTTCGTGTTGAGGCGCACCTTCAAGTTCGGATACTTCGCCTTGAGCAGGTCTATGACCTTGCACACGTCGTAAAGACGCTCGAGCGGCTCACCGTATCCGCAGAAAATCAGTTCGTTGATGACGGAGAGGTCGTAAGCGTCAAAGATTTCCATGACCTTCTCGACGCTCGGTTCGCCTTCCTTGAGCCAGAGCGTGTTGCCTTCCATCATCTTCTTGGTCTGGCGCAGGCAAAACACGCAGTTGCACGGGCAGCGGTTCGTCATGTTCACGTAAATGTTCTTGCCCGCAATGTCGCCGCTGTTCGCGATATCCAAATATCCAGCCTGACCGACGGTCCCTGTAACGGTATAAACTATCATTTTGCCCCCTTAGTCTTCGATGAGGTCGCGAAGGTACATCTCGACGCTCAGGCCCCAGTGCATGGGAACCTTATTCTCTTCGCAGTAGCGGATGCACTTGGACGCGAATTCCGCTGCCTTCTTCACGGAGTCGTAAAAACCGTGCCCGTTCAGGTACATGCCGGCAATCACCGCGCTGATGACGTCGCCCGTTCCGCTGCGGTCGCCGCCGATACGGTCCACCATCACGATTTTAGCCTCTTCGCCCTTGCTGTACACGTAGTTCATGATCTGCGTACCGCTGTAACGGATTCCCGTGACCACGATGTGTTCCGGGCCCTGCTCGGCAAGCGTCCTGCACATGTTCTCGATTTCGACAGTCGTGAGATTCCCGTCGCGGTAGTCCGAATCCGTGAGCGTGCAGAGTTCGGTGAGGTTCGGCGTCAGGATATCCGCGTAGTGCACGAGCGCCTTCATCTTTTCGCACAGGTCCGGCGTATACGTCTGGTAAAGCCTGCCGTAGTCGCCCATCACCGGGTCGACCAGCGTGAACACGCCCTTCTTCTTGAAAGTCTTGATGAAGTCGATGACGATGTCCACCTGCTCTTCGGAACCGAGAAACCCGGTCGCAATAGCGTCGAAACTCATGTCCAGATCCTTGTAGGTCTGGATGTAGTCGCGCATCTTGGAGGTGTAATCGTCGAAGAAATACTTGGGGAACTGCGTATGCGTCGAAAGGATTGCCGTGGGGATGGCCACCGCCTGGATTTTCATGGCCGAGATGACAGGCGCCATAACGGCAACCGAGCAGCGGCCAAATCCGGTGATATCGTTGATGAGGGCAATTTTTTTCTGGGGCATAGCGGGCTATAATTTAGAAATTATTGCCTGCTATGGATGCCGCGGAATAGCACGCGGGCATAGGCGAAGGCCGCGGATACGATAACGGCAAGGAGCGTTGGGCCGAGCGGCACGGAATCGAGGCGTTCGGCCACCTGATACACAATAAAGCCTGCAAGCCAAGAGAAAAGGTTCCAGAGCCAGAATCCGAGAGATCCGCCGCGTGTATCCGCATCACCCTTCCCGAAGTAGAACGAAACGAGCAACACAGCCGCCATGGGAGCAAATACCGAGGCAATCAAGTACAGGAAGCTGATGTAATGTTCCATGATTCCCGAAATGGCGAGGGCCGCACTCAGAAGGCTCACAATAACGCCCGCAATTTTCGGGTTGATCTTGCCATAAATCGCCTTCGAGGATTCGCCTGCGGAATTTGCCGCAAGGAAGTTTGTCGTGACGGTAGAAAGCACCACAATGACGATGCCCGGGATGCCGAGACCCGCGAGGAGAATAGCCTGCGCAATGTTGTTACCCGCACCGAGCCCAGAAATCTCGACGCCGATGATGTACATCCAAAGACTTGCGAACGTGTAGGCCGCCGCGGAAACCGCAGTCGCCTTCACAGGCTTTTCCACATCCTTCGTGTAGTCCGAAATCACCGGCAGCCAGGAGATGGGCATGGCAATGGAAATCTCGAAAATGTTCCAGAAGCCGAGCAGTGCGGCAGAAGTTGCAGCCCCTGCAGTAAGTGCGCCAGACGCACCGACACTGAACAACTTAACCGTCAACACGGCGAGCAAAATAGCGAGTGCCGCCATCACGACCGTAGTCACGTTCGCAGAACGTTTGAGGCCCACAAAAACCCAGATGGCAATAAGCACAGCAAGAATAACACACGTGAACGGGAAAGAAATAGGCAAGTTGAGCCCCGCCAAGGCAGACGCGCCCTGCGCATTCAGCACCGCCACCCAAGCGAGCAGTTGGAAAACATTCAGCGCAGCAAAAAAATTGGAGCCATACTTACCGAACGTAGAAGACGTCGTCTCCATTGCATTTAAGCGGACGCGGGCTCCAATAAGGCCCACGAAAAAGAGCAGGATTCCGCCCAACAGGTGGCCGAGCACCAGCGGGAGCCAAAGAGAACCCGGCGCAGAGGCGGCACCGATTTCGATACCCGCCTCGATTTCGGAAACCGATATGGCGACACCGAACCAGATAATTCCATTCGAAAACAGACCTGTGCGTTTTTCCATGCTGCACCTCCGAGCGGGGTTAAAGACGGCGCAAAAATAGAAATAAAGACTTGAGCATACAAGGCCAAAGTCAATACCATATTCTTATAGCTTGTTATATTTTTAGACTATAACAAAAAAGTATTCATGCCCCGAAATCGTCCTCGTAGCCGAACTCGTTTTCCACGGCATCCAGTTTCTTTTCGGCGGTAGCGTCCAGCGCCTCCGCATGTCCCCGTAACGCTGCAAACGGATGAAAAATCTTCGCGCGGTCCACCACAGCCATGCGCGGGTGCTTCATGAGGAAGTTCCAATCATTCTGAGGGTACGGCAAATCGATTATGTCTTTATAATTATCAATCAAGCCCTGTGCCCTCCAATCTGTCCGTTGCGTTCAACCGTAGTAGCACCTTCCTGCAAGTCCATGCCCTTCACGATGGCGTTCTTTCCAAAACGCTTCTTTATCATGAGTTCCGCCTTCAGGCGCTTTTTCTCGCGTTCCTGCTTCTTCACGTCGGTGAACAGGTCAAAACCTTCGTTGCCTTCGTCTACCACGTCGAATGCCACCAGGTTCAGGCGGCGCACCGTCAGCTCCGGGTTCACGATGCGGTCAAAGAGCTTCATCACCACATCGGCAAACGCCGACTGCGAACTGGAATAATGCCCGAGGGCTGCCGTACCGTGAGCGGGCTTCGGAATCGTGCGCCCGTAAAAATCCACAACGGTTTCGCCATGGTATATTCCCTTGTCCACGTTCTCGCGGTCGTAACCCACCGTAAGCACCATGCCCTTCGCGACCAAATTATGCTCGACCAACGACATCGAGACAGTATCGACCATCTCGCGTACCACGAGTCGCGCCTTCTCGAAACTGTACGGGTCCTGCAACACCTGGCCCTCGCCGGTACTGCGGCTCCGGGGTTTCGCCTTCTTGATATCGGCTATAGTGCAGGGTTCATAACCCCAGGCATGGTCAATCAGGATTTCCGCATTCACGCCGAACATCTTGTACAGCGCCTCGGGATTCTTGACGCTTGCGCGAGCAAGGTCCCCCATCGTGCGGATTCCCCGGCCACCGTTCAGGTAGCACTTTTCCAGGCGCGCCGCAATCCCGCGCCCCACCTGCCAAAAGCTCGTTATCGGCTGGTGCGCCCACAGTTGCCTGCGGTAGCTCATCTCGTCAAGTTCCGCAATGCGCACACCATCTTCGTCGGCATCCACGTGCTTCGCCATGATATCCATCGCAATCTTGCAAAGGTACAGGTTCGTGCCGATGCCGCCCGTGGCCGTAATCCCTGTTGTCGTGAAAACGTCCTGGATAATCGTCTTCACCAGTTCCCGTGCCGATTTTTTGTACAACTTAAGGTAACGTGTCAAATCCAAGAAGCATTCGTCGATGGAATAGGCGTGAATATCTTCAGCGCTCACGTACTTGAGATAAACATTGTAGACCTTCGTGGAATACTCCACGTACTTGGCCATCTGCGGCTTCGCGATAATGAACTCGATGGTCTCACCCGTCCTCTGTTTCACCTCGCGCACCTTCTGGTTCACCTCGAAAAGGCGGGCACGCCCCGGAATCCCGTAGGCCTTGAGCGCAGGCGTCACCGCAAGGCAAATCGTCTTCTCGGTACGGCTCTCGTCGGCCACCACGAGCTTTGCCTTCAACGGATCCAAGTCCCGGAGGATACATTCCACCGAGGCGAAGAATGACTTGAGGTCAATGGCAGCGTAAGTGCGGTCCATATGGAAAATATATTCTATTCCCTGTGTTCGTACAGGTACAAGTTCGCCTCGGGCACGGCAAGTTCAGACCCCTTGATATGCCACTCGTCATCCTTGCCGGTGCGGTACTTCACTACGACGCGGTAACGGTTGTCCGTCTGCAAGACGGCCTGAGGCACGGTCCAGAAATTCTCGGTACCCACGACCATCTCGAGCCCGTAAAAGTCGCGAGTATCTACACCATAAATCGTGATGGAATCCACCATGTCCTTCGGGTTGCGCACCTGGATAATACTCCAAAAAGTACTCGCGCCTTCTTTGACCCAGATCGACGTAGAATCGCCCCACACGCCGTCGACGCCCTCGCAGCTCACGAATTCCCATTCGCCATAGTAACGGCCCACGCGGTTGCCCATGATGTCGGCAGCCGGGGCACCGCCCAGGTCCACACCGCAGTTGGCATCGGGGCAGCGGTCGGTAATGCGCACCGTCACACGCTTCCAGCCATCGGGGGTCCGCGCCTTTACGCGCACGCAGCCGCCGCAGGCCGCACCGCCATTCCACGGACCCTTTTCGTCACCCGGAGAAACGTTCACGTGGATAGCCGCGTAATACTGGATATTAGTTTGTCCATAATTACAGGCGCCACCCAAGCTAGTCTCTTTGGCGGTAATGCTCCCGTAAGTGGTAACGGAGCCCTTGCCGCCGTTTTCAGTAAGTTCCGGGTCGGCTGCCGTATAGCTATCGCAGTCGGTGCACTTGCCATCATCGCCGTCATCTTCGGAAGATTCCGGAGCAGTTTCGCTGCTGCTAGATTCGGGCCCCGTTTCGCTGGAACTGGATGCAGGCAAAACGCTGGAAGAGCTTACGATGTTTTCGGACGAGCCGGGGGTTGCCGAAGAAGCCGGAGCCGCGCTGGAGCTGGAAACGTCGCCGGCACTGGATTCCGGAGTATCACTCGACACGGGAGCTACCGAACTCGACGACTCGACCTCGGCGGAACTCGATACCGGCGCGACACTCGAAGAGGAACGTTCAGGCGACTGCGCGGAACTCGATACCGGCGCGACACTCGAAGACGAACGTTCAGGCGACTGCGCGGAACTCGACAGAGCCTGCTCCGAAGAACTTTCCGTAACTGAGGCATCCGTACCGGAACTGGAATCGTCACCGCAGGCGACAAACGCCGCAGTCAAAAGCGCACATAAAAAAACAAGTACATGAAGTCTCATGTAATACAATATAAAAAAGATCCCCGACCAGGTCGGGGATGACATACTGAGGTCGATTTCGCGCGACTCTCGGCTTACCAATCATTGCGCTCTTCGAGCGCAAGACTCGGCGCCTCGGTCATGCCGGCAAGCAAGCTTGCCGTCGCGACACTCGGCTTACCAGTCTTTGGCCGGCCTAGCCTGCCCGCGGATAGGTTTCCAGGGTTTGCGTTCGCCGTTCTGCTCGTCAAAGTCCTTCAGGAGCTGCGCCGCCTCTTCGGGAGTCATCTCACCCATCTGCACGGGCTGTTCCTGGGGTTCTTCGCCCTGGCTGTCGCTGGAATTTTCCTGCGGTTGTTCGGGTTGCGGCTCGGGCTGCTGCCCGCCATTGCTGTCGGAACTTTCACCGCCCTGGCTGCTGCTGGACTGGCCGCCGCCCTGCTGGTCTTGATTCTGGTCATCGCCCTGGCTCGAAGAACTCTCGGACCCGCTGGAATTGCCATCGCCGTTCTGGTCCTGGTTCTGCTGGTCCTTATTTTGGTCCTGATTCTGATCTTGGTTCTGATCCTGATTCTGGTCCTGGTTGTTATCCTGGTTCTTGTCGTTCTTCTTGTTCTCGTTCTTCTGCTCGTCCTTGGCCTCTTTAATGCGGTCAAGGAGCATTTGCAACTTTTGGTCGTTCGGGTAGTATTGCAGGCCCTCGTTGCAGGTGATTTCTGCAGACGGCAGACGGTTCTCGATGTACTGGAAGGCGGCATCGCTGTAGTAAGCGCTCGCCGACTTGGGCGCCGCAAAGGCTGCCACCGCAAGGAACATCACCGCGACTGTAAGCATAATCTTTTTCATCAGATTACCTCCAGGTCGTTGTCGGTGTTGCTGGCGTCAATCTTCGCCTTGGGCTTGCGGCCCGCCTTGATTTCGATGACGTCGTCGATGCGCTGCACGTGGCCGCTCAGCTGGCCCGCAGTCTCGTCTTCGGCAATCAGGTTCTCGAGCATCTCCTTCGCTTCGGCATACTTGCCGTCCTTGCAAAGTTGCAATGCGCGCGCCAGAACCTCCTTCGCCTTCTCGGAAAGCGGCGGCTGTTTCTGGTCGTTGTTCTGGTCCTGATTCTGGTCCTTGTTCTCTTTCTGCTTGTCGAGTTCTTCCTTCAGCTTGCGCTGGACAATTTCCACATTCTTCTTCGCGTTCTCGAAATTGTTGTCGAGGTCGATGGCCTTTTTCAAATAAGCAACCGACTCACGCCAGGCCGCAATGCGTTCGCTGCCTTCGGCGGCCTTCTCGCCCATGCGGAAATGCGTGTTCGCCAGGTTGTAGGCGGCCTTCGCGGCCATCTTCTTGTCGGGCATACGCACGGCACTCTCCAACTCCTTTTTGGCCTCTTCAAAGTTGCCCAGCTTGTACTGGCAAGTTCCAATGTTGTAGAAGAGCATGGGGTTCGCGGGTTCTGCCTCGCGGGCCTCCATGTACTTTTTGAGGGCGCCTTCGTAATCTCCGGCGGCAAAAAGCTTATTCCCGTCGTTGATGGGCCGGGCAAACGTCCCTGCGACAAGAACCGCGCCAATCAAAAAAATCAATCCACGTATATTCAATCGCATCATAAAGTCGCTTCAAAATCCTTTTCGCCCCAAAATATACGAAATTCGCCTGCCGAAAAGTACCGCCGTTTTCTAAAAAAAAACGGCATATTTATCATATTATCTGTTTTGAAAAATGACCTTTTTAGGGATTTACGCAGAATCACTTCAGCTTAATGTATGGCAGCAGCCAATCGGCATGGTCGCTGGTGTTCGAGCCCAGCGCATCCGTCACGAGTTCCAAGGTGCTAAAGCCGCGAACCGACAAGGCTGTGAACTTGGCGCGGTCCCCGCCGGCGACCCGGCCACTGCTCCACACGTCATTGCCGTCCAGCCTAATAGAAAACTCGCAATCGCCATGTGAATAAGTCTCGTCGTCAATGGCGGCACCAATGTACAGGGAATCAGCATTCTCGGGCAACTGGAACAGGAGCCTGGAGCTAGCGTGTGTGCCAATGCCGTCGCGGTAAATGCGGTTGTTCACCTGGATGGGGCGCTCCTCCACAGAGCGGTTCCTTTGCGGGCTCTTGTAATCTTGCTTAAGCACGTCCATGGGCATCTTGGTCAACAACACGATGTTGTCTCCTGTGGGGGCGGAACTGGGCTGCATCCTAATCAAAAGATTGGTCATAGAAACAAGGAGAATCACCAAGAGCAAAACATAAGGCACAAAGCGGCGCCACTTGACACGGGAAGCCAGCTCAAAAATTTTGCCCCAAACCTTGGGGAACGCGAGCGAAACCATGGTAAGCACAAGAACAGCACATGCCGTAAACGAAGCGAAATTCCAAACGCTGGGTCCCTTGAAGGGGACAATCAGCGAAATGTTCGTCATCGCAGCGAATGTCGCTAGCGCAACCCAAACAACGGCGCGGCGCGAGTCCCACACGAGCCAGCAAAGTCCCACCGGGATGGCGTAGAGCAGGTAGCGTTCGTGCATGCCCGGGAGCACGGCAAAAAAGGCGACCGCGTTCAAAAAGGCGAGCGCCCACACGGTGCGCACGTTCTTACTCAAGATAGTTTTGACCAAAGTAAAAATCGACACCAGGATGAAAAGCAACTTGCCCAGAATGCCCGGCTTGAAAATAAACCCGAGTCCCTGTTCAGAGAATCCCCATACGAGTACAGTGTCGGGGACGGCGTTGCCCACCCACAGGTACCACAGGTTGGCGGCATTGAACGTCGCATAGGGGTACTGTTCCGTAGTCTTGACGTAGGCACGGGAGAGCATGTCGAGCAAGTTCCCGCCAATGGCAAACGGCAAAAGCACCACCAGCGCCGCAGGCACAATGAGTGCAAGTCCTTTCCAGGAACGGCGCCAATGCTTGAGGAACAGCCCGCCAAACACCGGCAAAAAGAGGATCATCTGGAACTTGGCGAGGAGCGAGAGCACGTAGAACATGGGTCCGAACTTTGTGGTACGGCGGAAGCACATGCAGTACATGGCAGCAATCGCGAACACCACCGGAACCAAGTCCACCTGTCCCCAAATGGGGCCCGCAATCAAAATCGCCGGGTTCAGCGCAATAAAGCCCGCCAGCGCGTGGCGTTTCCACTCGGGGTATAGGAAACGGTCCATAAAGCGGCAAAGGCCGTCGAGCAAAAGCAGGTGCGAAAAATACACGGGCCACAGGCACATGAACTTCAAAAAAAACGTCTTGCCGATGCCGATACCAAACAAGCTATGGATATGCGCCACCACCCAGAGCCAAAAGACGTAGACCGGCGGGTAGTTGCCCCTGAAGTTTCCGAAACCGCCGTCCACCAGCTGCTGCGTCCAGCCGACCCAAAAACTTTGGTCGCCGTCATAGCCCTCGGCATAGGTGCAGAAGAAATTCGCAAGCAGGCAAACGACTCCCCAAAAAACAAAAAAACGCGTTCTTTTTACATAATCTAGCATGAGTCTATACCCTTACGCCCCCAAAACGACAATCGACGCGCTCACCGCAAAAATAACAACGGCGGTCCACCCGCACACCCGGCGCTTGACGCTGGCGCCATCACCGCAAATGCCCTCGGCGGTAAACGGAAGCACACTGAGGAGCACCGGCACAATGTAGCGGAAATCGTTGCTGCACGAGAACGGGTACTTGAGGCGGAGCGCGATCATCGATACAAAAAAGGCGAGCATCTGCGTAACCAAAACCACATCGACCCTGTTCCACTTTTTGCGCCAGAGACCCGCCATCGTAAAGCCGACGAGGATTACAAAGCAGAAACTCGCAAGGCATGCAAACCACTTGCCCGCGTCGGTATTCAAAAGCGTGAATTCGCCGAACAGCGAAGTTTTGGCGAGGTAATTCCAAAAATACTGGCGGCCGAGTTCATCGTGCCACGGGTCAATGTAGGGGTTCGTGAGAAACTTTTGCAAGTCGAAGTACAAGAAGTTGCCAGGGCTGTTCGTGACGAGCACTGTGTTATCGTTGCCCGCCGCGTTGGCGACCACGCTATTGGTGAGCGTTAAGAAAGCGATCCAACCGCCAAGCACCACGAGGAGCCCGATGGAGACCCACTCGAGCTTGCGCGGCTTTGCCGTAAAGACGCGCGGCACAAAATGCACCAGGACGGCGACCCCGATTGCCGCAAAGGCGATGGCGCCCGAGGTTTTGGTCCAGTAGGCGAGCGTCGCCGCGACCACAGCCGTGATGAGGAACTGCCCCTTGCTCGTCTTTAGGTAGTTCAAAACGCCCCAGAGACTTACCGCATAGAAGGCGTAGAGCAGGATATCGTTACCCACCCGTGGCGACGCCAACAAGAACGAGGGCCACACGCTCCACAAGAGCCCGGCGATAAGTCGCGAGTTCCCGTAGAGGAGCGCCTTGATGCACGCAAGGCCAAAACCGAGCGCCACCAGCGAGAATATAAAGTCGAGCCACTGCACAAACGAGAAGGGCGATGCGTTCAGGAACTTGGCCAGGCTCCATGAGCCCGCCGAGAGCACGTAATAAACCGGCGGGTGGTAGCAGCTCCAACATTCCTTGTCGCCGGGGATGTGGTGCTTTTCGGCAATGGTCTGGATGTAGGCGATATGGCCGCCCACGTCGTGACCGCGCTCGTCGTAAAAAGTGTTCTGTGTATACCCGACTCGCAAAAGGAGGCCCAAGAAGAAACAGAACAACAGGCGCTTGTCAATGCGAAGGCGCGCCCCCACCATAAACACCAACAAACCAAGCAGCGCATAGAACGCCACCGAGAGAATCGCCGGAAGGACCCCGTGGGTGCTGAGCGCGGCGGTGATGCCGCCCAGACCCGAGTTGTTGTGCATCTCGAAAACCACATGGTACTTGCCCGAGCTCTTGGGGCCCAAAACGCGTTTAAACTCGTCACTCCCCACTGTAAAGCCCTGGTTCCAGCTGCAGTAGCCGGGATAGTTCGTGTGCGGGAATACGACGCCGTTCACCGTCATGCCCGTGACGCAGTCGTCGGGGTGCACGTTCAGTTCAAAGGTTCCTGCAAGGCCAAGATTCAAGTCCATCTCGACCGTGAAGGGCTCACCCGTTTGCATGGGAGTGCTGATGGGAAGAAGTTCGTTGGTGGTGGAACCGCCACGATGGAACAGGACGTTCGAAATCGAAGAACCGCCCGCATACTGGAGGACGGCCATCACGACCATAGCAAGGGCAATCACTATCTCTGGGAACTTCTTGACGAACTTCATTTTTTGTCCTCGTGGTATTCTTCTTCGCTGTTCACATTCCAGCAGTCGCGCTTGTCGGTTTTGCCCTCGCGAATGCACTTGACAGTCTCCATAGCGGTGAGCATGCTGTGGTCCATGTTATTGTAGCGGTGCATGCCGTTACGGCCCATGAGGAACAGGTTCTCGAAGCCGTCCACGTATTCGCGGACCTTGCCGAATTCGCCGTAGGTGCCAAAGTAGGCGGGGTACGCCTTCTTGATGTGGAAGCACACGGAGTCGCGCACGTCCCCGGGGCGGGCGACATCGATTTTGTCGAGTTCCGAAATGGCGAACTTGATAAAGTCCTCGTCCTTCATGTTCCACATTTCGTCGCCCTCGTTGGCAAAATACTCGAGGCCAATCCAAACCTTTTCGGGGTCGGCCACTAGGTAGGGGCTCCAGTTGTTGAACACCTGAATGCGGCCGAGTTTCACGTCGCTCTCCTGCACGTAAATCCAGTTGTCGGCGACGAACTTGAGCTTGCTCTCAGGAGAGCCCGGAGCGGCAGGATTCCTGATAAGGAGCTTGTCAAGGAGGAGCCCTACGGTTATGAAGTCGCGATACACGAGGCCCTCGGAGACGCGCTTGACTTCGGCAGGCACGGGATCCTTTTCGCCGTCCATGGCGTTCACCAGGTCCTTCACCGGCATGGTCGAGAGGAAGTAGTCACAGGGGATCGTCTCGGTAGTGGCGGCGCCGTTCCCATCTGCCGCGCGGGATTCCACAACAACGCTTGCGATGCGCCGGCCTTCGCGGTTCACCTTCACAACCGTTGAATTCATGTGGATTTCGCCGCCCAGCCTTTTCACTTCGTCGGCGACGGTTTCCCAAAGTTCACCCGGGCCTAGCTTCGGATAAAGGAACTGCCCAATGAGGCTCGTCTCGGTATTTTTTTGACGGATGTCCGCACCGTTCGCGGAGTCCGCCCCCTTGGCGGAACCTGCAAAAATTTGGCGCAGCGCGTGGAGCACCGTCTTGGTAATGGAGAGGCCCTTGATACGCTGGCCACCCCAGTCGGGGCTGATTTCGCTGCACGGCACACCCCACACCTTCTCGGTATAGTCGCGGAAGAACGTGCGGTAGAGTTCCACGCCAAAGCGGTTGATCATAAAATCTTCGAGGCTCTTTTCCTTGCGCTTGGGCGTCACCTTCACCTTGAGGTAGCTCATGCCTATCTTGAACATGCGCCAAAGCCCAAGGCCCTTGATGGTCGCCCCGTTCAGGCTCACCGGGTAGTCAAACAACTTGCGCAAAAAGAGGATGCGGCTGAGGCGGCTGCGGCAAAGCATCACGCGGTCGCTCTTTTCGGGATCGGGACCGCCCGCGGCAAGAGGGACACTTCTGCCAATGGCGATATCGTCACGGGAGGCGCTCCCCTGCAACGGCAAAATTCCCTGCCACCAGTCCATCACGGCGTCACTCTTGCTAAAGAAGCGGTGGCCGCCAATGTCCATGCGGTTACCGTTGTAGCGGGCCGTGCGGGAAATGCCGCCTAGCACGTCTTCGGCTTCAAAAACAACCGGTTTAACATCGGTGGTACGGAGCAGTTCCAATGCCGCGGTAAGCCCAGCGGGACCTGCACCGGCAATAACGGCAATCTTTGAATCTTCAGAGACCATTCTAAACGCTTCCTTCTTCTATTTTTTTCCCGCGAAAGAGAATCACCTTGCGGGCACCAAAATTCCACATAAAAACAAGGGCTGCCGCCACCATCTTGGAAAGCATCTCGTTGAGCTCGGCAAAATCGACCAGCAGGAACATTGTGAGTTGGTTGAGACCGACCCCCGCAAAACCGATAATCGAAAAAATGGAAATCTCGGCAGCGCGGTTCTGCACATTCCTTTTGCATGCCGAAAACACCCAGACAATGCTGATGTAATAGTTGATGGCTAGACCGCCCAGGAGGCCCATCAAATTCGCCAGCAGGTAGTGCCAACCAAAACCATACAAGAACAGGGCGAAGAGTCCAAAGTCGACAAAAAAGGCAAGACCGCCCGTCACCACGTAACGGATGAACTGCCCCAAAAGAGTCTGCCGCGGCGGCAGGCTGGATCTAAGTTTTCCTTTGGACGATAATTCCTTTTCCACGTTTGAAAAATAATAAATTTGTTGTCTAATATCGCCCCGGAACTTTTATGGAATCAAAAAGAATCGAATATATTGACACCGCCAAGTTTTTGGCCATGATACTGATTGTATTCTCGCACGGTGCCAAGGAAGGGAACCTAATCGCCTTCCTCTTTTCGTTCCACCTGCCTGTATTCTTTTTTCTCAACGGGATGACGCTTAAAATCGGAAACCAGACCTTTGCCGATTTTTTGGTGAAAAAACTCAAGCGCTACGTGTTGCCCATGTTCGGGCTAGGCATATTATGCGTCTTATTTGACTACCTCATCCGTTCGCTCACCAACACACATCTTACCGACCACGATATTTTATACGGTTTCTCCAGAATTATCAACCAAACAAGGGCATACGCCATTTGGTTCCTGACCGCACTCTTCTTTGTGGACCTGATGCTGTTCGGGCTCATTTTCACGTACTTCGGCTATGCGTTCCACCACCCCAAATGCACCAAGGTGTACAACCTACTCACTCGCAGGCGGATGGTCGGCTTCATTGTGGGGCTCTGCCTCATGTACGTCACCTACCTCCTAAGCGTTTACAACTACACTACGCAAATCGCCCACCTAGAGATGTTTTCCCGCATTTACAGGGCAGCCTATATCACCCTCCCCTGCGCCTTAATTGGGTGTTTCGGTTTCACGCTTTTGTGCAGAGGCATCACAAACCCAGTCTTGGCAAAGCCGGTCGAAATAAACCTCGCCCTGCTCGCGTTCCATCAGGTATTGGCATTCCCGCTCTTTATGAACTTCATCGCCAAGGACTGGTGGATTGCCGTGTGGTCTCTGCCCACGACCGACCCCCGATTTTTGGCATACGTATTGACCGCGACCGCCTTTGCCATCGCACTCTCGGCGGCCATCCACTTTTTACTCAAGTACTCTCCCTTGAGCCTAATAGTGAACCAGCCTCTACCCGACTTCTACAGAAAAAAGAGCCTTCACTAAAGCAGTCATGCTCTGATGGTCAGCCACGGCCATCATCTCGCGAATACTGTGCATGCTGAGCATGGGTTCACCAACATCGACCGTCGGGATTCCAAGCGAAGCCGAAACCGTGGGGCCCACGGTGCTGCCGCACGGCATATCGCCGCGCGTCACAAAAACCTGCAACGGAACTTTCGCCACCTCGCAAAGCCTTCGGAGTTTCGCGGAACTCAACAAGTCGCTTGCGTACTTCTTTTGCGAATTTGTCTTGAGCACAACGCCGCCGCCCAAAACAGGCGCATGGTTCTCTTCGTGCTTTTCGGGGTGGTTCGGGTGTACCGCATGGGCCATGTCAACAGAGAGCGCGAAGGAGGACTCTAGGGGGAAATCCACCGGGAGCGCGACTGCACCAACGGATTCCGTTTGGCGGCAAGCCGACCAAACCGCCTCAAGCGTCGAACGCACAAAATTGCCTGCAGCGCCGTCGCGACTCACGCTGCCCACCTCTTCGTTGTTCACAAAGCAGGCAACGCAAACATCGTCCGCCGCCGGTTCTGCCGTCAGCAAAGCCTCGGCAATGGCGTGGCAGCTGGAGAGGTTATCGAGCCTGCCCGAGTACACCCATTCGTTTTCAAGGCCACCATATATGGCCACCTGGGAGTCAAAGAGCTGTACATCGAAATCCAGCAGGCGCTCCCCCTCGGCGAGCTCGGACCGCAACACATTCACAAACTTCGTCGTTTGATTCGCCGTAAACAAGGCGTCAAAATCGGTTTGCGAGTTCACCTTGAGCCCATCCTGGTTCACGCTACGGTTCAGGTGCACCGCCAACTGCGGGATGCGGAGCAGTGCCTGGCCACGCACCAGCTTCGTTTGTACCCGGCCTCCCTTTTCGTAGGCAAGCATGCCGGCATAGCCCAGGTCGCGGTCGAGCCAACTGGTATAGAGAGGGCTCCCATACACTTCGGCATGGAGTTTGAGCACGCCACCCGACACCTTGTCGGGGTTCGGCGTGATTTTTAGCGCCGGGAAATCCGTATGGGCCAGGGCCAGCCTAAAACGGGTCTTCGTCGTAAAGTTTCGCGGCATGCGGAAAGCGACCAGGGCGCCGCAACGCTCCACAAAACACGCCTTTCCCGACGCCAGGGGCGTACCCAAAGCCGCATCCATGCACTCGAACCCTGCCAGGGAGAACTCCCTGCGCAAAAATTCGACCGTATGGTAGGGGGTTACCGAATAGTTCAAAAACTCCAAAAAATTCATATAAACTCCTGTTTCAAACTTCAAAATAGAAAAGGATTTATCCTAAAACCGCATTTTATGGGTATTTTTGCTACGTAATATTTATATATATTTCGCACTATGAGACTCAAGCCTATTAAACATATCAACTGGATGGAAATGTCCGGACTTTTAGTCGGCATCTTCTTTACAGCTGCAGTCCTGATCTTTGGGCTTGTCCTCTATACAAAGCTTTTTAACAGCGGCATGATCGGCGTCGAGGAGTACAAACTCCACAGCTCCTTCGAAAAGGCCATGGGCCTCCGTCCTGGCACCCGCGTCCAAATCAGCGGCGTGGACGTCGGACAAATTTCTGACATGAAAATCGAAGGCGATGGCGTGTTCATGGAGTTCACCATCCGCAAAGAATTCCAGAACTGGATTACCGACAGCGCCACTGTTTACGCCATCCGCGACCAGAACGTGATCTCGGCTCGTGTGATTACCATCGACTGCCGCCGTGGCAAAGGGCGTGTTCTTGAAGAAGGCGACTACCTGCCCGCAGGCAAGGCGCAAGACATCGAGACCGTCCTTGAAACAGCCAACGAACTACTGGGCCGCGTAAACAAGCTCATTGACGCCGCCGACACACTGGTCGCCATGACCATGGACACAAGTACGACCATTGGCGCCGTATTCGGTTCCCGCACGCTTTACGACAACCTCAACAGGCAGCTCAACCGCCTCGACATGATTACCTACGCCGGAAAGAACGCCCTTGTCAAGACGAGCAACCTGCTCGATACGCTCAATGTGGCGGTTCCTCCCCTGCTGAACCGCGTCGACGGGATAACCACAGACCTTTCGACCATGGTCACCGAATTCAAGCCACTCCCGCAAAAGGTGGACACCCTCCTTGCCAACGTGGACGGGCTCATGGGATCGGTTGACTCTACCATGGGGCGCGTCGACAACCTCTTGGGTGATGCAGGCAAAATGCTCACCGGTCTCGGCGACTTTATCGAAACGACCGAAGGCACCCTGCAAAACGCAGACGACTTGATGGACGGCATCTCAAACATGTGGATAGTCCGCAGATCCATGCCTAAAAAGGATTCCGTCCCGTTCATGGTGGAGACTCTATGGTAAAACGTCTCGCCATACTCACTTTGCTGGGCTTGTCCGCCTTGGCTAGCGCCTCCGAATCGGGAACGCTCTCGGCAAGGGCACAACGGTCATTCAACGCAGGCAAGTTCGCCAAGGGTTACGGTCAGCTGGAACGCGCTCTGCTCGCCAGCCGCAAAGAATCGGACCTCCTCTCAGAAGGCCGCGTGCTCATTGCCATGGCGCAAATCCGCACCATCAGTTTGGACTTGGACTTCGCCGACTCCCTGCTTTCCATTGTGCGCAAAGAGGTTCTGGACAAGAACACCAGCACCAGTTTTACCAAGGCCAAAGTCGCCCTCGCTAACGCGCGTGAAAACTACAGCGACGCCGCCAAGCTTTGCAGTTCCGCAAACGCCGATTCCGTCAAAAAGTCCGACGAGAACACCCGTGGAGCTTTTTATGGCGAATGCGCCATCGCCAGCGCGGGTGTCCGCCATAATGACGACGCCCAGGAATACTTGAAGTTGGCAGGCAAGGCCACCAGCAAAAAAGGCGGCTTTTACGCCTACACGGCGGCACAAATGGCCGAATTGAACGGGAACATCAGCGAGGCCGACTCGCTCTACCGCGTCGCCGAGGCTAAATCCATCCAGGGCAACAAGCCCTACACAACGGCGACCATCCTGTACAAGCGTTCCAAGCTCAAGAGCACGCCTAACGACGAAAAGGAAGACTTGAAACTGCGTTGCAAAAACGCATTTGAGCTGATGGGGCTCCCCAACAACGCCAAGCGCTGCGGGGAATAGTTACAAGTTATTAGTTGTTGGCGGGAGTTCCCGTTGCATTCTCTGCGGGAGTTTCGACTACGACCGCCTCAGTCGCGGTTGTATCGGCAGGCGCTTCTTCTGCCTTTTTCTCGACCTTTTTCAATGAAAGCAGGTGTGCAAAGGCGTAGCGCGGGTAAACCTTACCGTCGGCAAAGGCGTCGATGGTCGCCTTCACGTCGTTGTACACCGTAGAATCGGCCCCTGTTCGTGAACCTACCCCGCGGTACCCCAGTACGCGAAAGGTCTTGTTGTAGAAACTTTCACGGAACTTCTTGAAGCGGGGCTGCATCACGTCGTTCATGATCATCTCGAGCGCAGTCTCAGTCTGCTCGGCATCAAGCTCGAACGTGCGGTACATCAGGCGGATATGCTGGGGAATAGTCGTGTCGGGACTATCGAAATAGGGACGCATCACATCGGCAGCCGCATGCGGGTCGGGGTAAGGTCCCTTTGAGAGGCGGAGCGCAAACCCCACAGCAAGGCGCCAGTGGTCCGGGAAATTCCTGAGGGCTCGGCGCATCACAATAAAGTCGGTCGTGTCCTGCGTATCTATCGGGGTAATGCTACCGACAAAGTAATAGGGCGTGTAGAACAGGCTATCGAGTTCGGTGCAGATATTCGCCACATGGCTCAGGTAGTTGTACTCCTTGCCCGAAAGGAAACTATCGCCCAGTTCGGTAAGGCCCTTAATCCAAAAGAGCCCCGCCACGGAGGCGTTGTTGCCTGCAGCAATGTACTTGACCGAAGAAACCTTGGGCAAGAACGATTCGTCAAAGTTCGTGCTGGGGAGCGGCTTCGCAAAATGGAAGGCGACCGCAATCACGGTAATGGCGAACAAGATGCAAGCAAGAAACCTCATAGGAACCTCTTGCTACTAAAGGGTGCAAGCCTCGGCCAAACGCTCCAACGCGTCAATGCAATCGTTGGCGTAGTTCGCCGGCGTATTGTTGCGCTGCCAGGCAAAATTCAAACCGCTCGAGCTGTTGAGCACATGGAACTTGTGCTTGCCGCCGCCGTTTGCAATCGCCGTCAAGACAGTCTTGGCGTCACCGCCCTGGCCACCGGGCACGCCCGGAATCGAAACGCCAGGGATGAGGAACGGTATCTCGTGCCCCTTGGCGGCACAGTAGGCTGTGATCTGTTCCAGTTCTTCGGGGTGGGTTGCACCCACTACGGCACCGAGGTAACCAAGGCTACCGTCCCATTCCATAATCTTGTCTGCCACCGAGTAGAACGCCTGCGCCACATCGCGCGGGTCATCGCTACGGATGACCGGCATGTCCTGGAAGTCGTGGGCGCCCTTGTTGCTCGTGCGGAGCAGCACATAGGCGCCGTTCTCGGAATTCTCGCGAATGAATGGGCCAACGGAATCGGCACCCATCCACGGGGAAACCGTCACCGCGTCGGCCTTGTAAACGTCGTAAGCGGCAGCGGCGTAGGCAGCACTCGACTTGCCGATGTCACCGCGCTTGGCATCGAGAATCACCGGGATGCCGGCGCTTTTGTAGGCCTCGATGAGTTCCTGCAACACAAGTAAAGCCTGCACGCTAACACTTTCGTAATAAGCGCTGTTCGGTTTCACCACGGCGGGAGTCACATTGCGCTTGAGGGCGCATTCCAAAATATCGAGGTAAAAACGCTTGATTTTTTCTTCGGCGCTCCCTTCGACCGGAATGAGCTTGAGCACAGGGTCCATGCCCAGGCAAACCGGGTTACCGCACTTGGCAATACGAGTCTCGAGACGTTCGTGGAAGTTCATTACTTGAGTTCCTTCTGGATCTGGGCGGCCTCATAGGAGAGAATTCCATGGGCCACAGACACATTGAGAGATTCCAGTTCGCTGCTCATCGGGATCTTGACCGTTTCGTCGGCAAGTTCAATGAGGCGCGGGTTGGTACCGGCGCCCTCGTTACCCACGAGGAAGGCCATTTTGCGGAGCTTGTGCGCCGGAATATCGCGAAGACTCTGCTTGGCGTGCAAGTCCGTCGCAATCACGGTATATCCCTTGCTGTGGAGGAAGTTGATGTGGTCCACCATATCGATATCGAACTCGAACGGCACACGAAGGAAGGTGCCACTGGAACCGCGAACCACCTTGGGGTTGAACGGGCTCACCGTACCACTGCCGAGGACCATGCCATCGGAATCAAAACCGAGACTCGTGCGGAAGAGCGTCCCGAGGTTACCCGGATCCTGCACGGCGTCCACCAGCGTAATCACGCTGCGGCTGGATTCATAAACAGGCTTGGTGTTGGCGATGCGGCAGTAGGCAATGATGCCCTGCGGCGTCACCGTAGACGACAGCTGTTTCATTTGCTCTGCCGTCAGCATGTGGATGGTGATTTCAGCATCGTTGATTTTTTCGATGAGCTCTTCGTTCTCAAAGCCTTCGACAGCGTAAACAGAGATGACGACTTCGCGATGCTTGGTCACCAGTTCGTACACCACGTGGATGCCTTCGCCAAGGAAACAACCTTCACGTTCGCGGCCCTTTTCGGTCGTGAGCGCCAAAAGCTTGCGGAACCAGGGCGGATTCGAAACAGGGTCGGCATTGCTCTCCGCCTGGGCGGCGCGTGCTTCAAGGGCGGCTTCGTCCAAAGCTTCGTCGGCAACGACTTCGGCCTTTTGCTCGGGACGCTGGCGGTAAACCGGAGCGTGCTCCTCAGGGTTGAAGCTGCGGAACGGGCGGTCCCCGCCACGGCCAAAGCGGCCTCCGCGGCCACCAAACGGCTTGTCGCCAAAACGGCGCGGACGGCGTTCGCGGTCAAAGCGGCCATCGCCTTCACGACGGCTGCCATCTTCGCGCAGGCCATACGAACCACGCGGGCGATCGCCACGGAACGGACGGTCATCACGACGGGGACGGTCCCCAAAAGTACGACCCTCTTCACGACGATCATCACGGCGTTCACGGTCTTCACGAGGGCGACGTTCGTCCTTCTTTTCGCTCACGCCGAACTTACGGTCAAAAGTGCTACGCACAGTGCGCTGCGGTTTGTTTTCTTCGCTCATAGTTTTTCCAATAATTGTTTTGCGACGGACTCGCCGTCAATTTTCAAGAGTTTGTACAAATCCTGGATATTGCCCTGTTCCACAAAACTGTCTGGGAGACCGAAACGGAACAACTTCTTGTCGGTGTAACCGAGGTCGGTCAAAAGATCCAGAACGGCGGATCCGTAGCCGCCGATACGGGTGTTGTCTTCCAGAGTGACAATCACCTTGTGGGAATCAAAGAGGTGGCGGTAGCAATCCTCATCCAGGGGCTTGATAAAGCGGGCATCCACGAGCGTCGGGCTGTATCCGTTTTCTTTCAAGACCTTTGCCGTCTTCTTCAATTCGTTCGTCATAAAGCCTGCGCCAAGCAGCAGGATGTCTTTGCCCTGTTCCAGAACCTTCGGACACTTGGCATCAAAGGCTCCAGACGGTGCGGCGAGTTCCTCGGCCAAAGCCGTGCCGCGGGGATAGCGGATAGCGACAGGGCCTTCCATGTCGATGGAGGCTGTTATCATATCCCTAAGTTCGTTTTCGTTGCTGGGCGCCATGAGGGTAAGCCCAGGAACAGTACGCAAGAACGACAAGTCAAAAGCGCCATGGTGCGTGGGACCATCGGCACCCACCAAGCCGGCGCGGTCCAGCACCAGCACCACGTGCAAGTTCTGCAAAGCGATGTCGTGTATAATCTGGTCATAGGCGCGCTGCATGAACGACGAGTAGATGGCGACCACAGGCACCACGCCATCGCAGGCAAGCCCCGCGGCAAACGTCACCGCATGTTCCTCGGCAATACCCACGTCAATCACGCGGTCGGGCAATTCCTTCGCCACAATATCCATGCCGCAGCCAGTAGGCATGGCGGCTGTGATGCCCATAATGCGCTTGTCCTTTTTCGCAAGTTCCAAAAGCGTCGTACCGAACACGCTCGTGAGCGACGGGTTCTTTTTTCCCGGCGCCAGCGGAAGACCGCTCTCGGGGTCGAACGGACCTGTACCATGGAACTTGGTTGGGTTCTTTTCGGCGGCATCAAGACCGCGCCCCTTCTCGGTCAGCACATGCACAATGCACGGACCCGGTTGGGACTTCACGCGCTGCAATATCATAATCAGCTCGTTGATGTCGTGACCGTCGATAGGTCCAAAGTAACGAATGCCCAAATCTTCGAAGAACGCCCCCGGCTTCACGGCGTTCTTGGCGGCTTTCTCGACCTGCAAAAACAGGTCGCGGAAACGCATTCCCAACACGCCCGGTAGGCGTGTCATGAGGCGGTCCAGGTCAGAGCGCATCTTGTTGTAGACGGGGTCCGAAATCACGCGGTTCAGGTACTTGCTGAATCCGCCCACGTTCGGGGCGATGCTCATCTTGTTGTCGTTCAAGATGATGGTCATGTTCTGCTTGGCAAGGCCTGCATTGTTGAGGGCTTCGTAGGCCATACCACCAGTCATAGAACCGTCACCAATGACCGCCACCACGTTGTTCTTGCGGTCAAAGTGGTTGCGGGCCACAGCAAAGCCGAGCGCCGCAGAAATGGAAGTGGTGGCATGCCCCGCGCCAAAGCAGTCGTATTCGCTCTCGTGGCGCTTTAAAAAACCCGAGATGCCGTTCTGCTGGCGTAGGGTGTCAAAGCGGTCATAGCGGCCTGTCAAAAGCTTGTGCACATACGCCTGGTGACCCACATCCCACACAATCTTGTCGTCGGGAGCATTGAACACATAATGGAGCGCAAGCGTCAACTCCACGACACCAAGGCTAGAGGCCAAGTGACCGCCGTGCTTGGCGACCTGGCCAATAATTGTCTCGCGCACTTGCGAGGCGAGGTCATACAGTTCCTCGACCGAGCAGTGCTTTATGTCCTGGGGACTCTTTACGTTTTTGAGTTCCATTACTTAACCCTGGTAATGATAAACGCGGCGATTGCACGAAGGATGCCCGTATCGCAGCTGAGGCCATCCAAAACGCGGATGGACTCGTCATAAAGTTCCTTGGCGCGTTCCCTCGACTTTTCGAGACCCACGATGGAGGGGTAAGTCGCCTTACCCTTCTCGATATCGGAACCGGCGTCCTTGCCCAGTTCCTCGGTCGTAGAGACGATGTCCAAAATGTCGTCCACAATCTGGAAGGCAAGCCCAATGGAGCGGCCGTAATTGCGGATAATCTCCATGTCCTTCTCGCTAGCGCCTGCAAGCAGGGAGCCCACCAAAAGCGAGGCCTCGATCAGGGCCGCAGTCTTGTGGTAATGGATGTAGTCGACGATTTCGAGGCTCACCTCTTTGCCTTCGCATTCAATGTCGGTCATTTCTCCACCGATCATGCCGTAAGTCCCAAGGAGGTGCGCCAAAGTCTCGATGGCCCTGGCATTGCCCGTTTTGGCAATCAGTTCAAACGCCTGTACGCAGAGGGCGTCCCCCGCCATCACAGCGGTAGCCTCGCCAAACTTTTTATGGCTCGTAAGCTTGCCACGGCGGTAGTCGTCGTTATCGACGCACGGGAGGTCGTCGTGAATAAGGCTAAAGGTGTGGAGCATCTCAAGGGCACTGGTCGCGTACCAAACGGAATCGCCCTTACCACCAAACATGTCAAAAGTCGCCTTGACAAGACCGGGGCGCAAACGCTTGCCACCGGCAAACATGGAATAGCGCATAGCCTCGTGCAAACGGCACGGACGGTCCTCTACCGGAGGGAGATGTTCATCAAATTTAGCTTCCGCTTCTTTGGCGATGCGGGCAAGATATTCTTGAGCAATAACCGCTTCTTTTTCAATAGATTGCATACCTACCAAAGATACTTAAAAAAGGGCCACCAAACAATGGTTACACCCTCCAAATAACAATTAAAAAAGCCCCTGGCAGGGGCTTTTTTCACTATTTCCTTGGGTTCTAGAAAAGTGCTCCGTAAAGCATCACATCGTCAACATAAAACTCCGTTCCACCCTCCACAAAAATGTGGAATTGCTTGACCCAGTTCTTGACACCACTCCAGGAGGTGAAGCACGATTCGTTCGTAGCAATGCCAACGCAAAGCTCCGCCGGATTCACGCTGATGCGTTGCCAATCCTTGGTAAGGGCGATCCATTCGGTTGCAGCCTTCAGGTTCTTGGTCTTGTCGATATAATTTTCTAGCGAAAGCCTAATATTTCCGTCACCCTTCGCATAGAACACAACAGAGTCTATCTCGGCAAAATTCATGTAGGACTCAAACGACGTTCCTACCAGCGCCCAAGCATAGTCGTCCATGGCCAGTTTATACGTGGCGTGGAACACCTTCGACTTGCGGGTCGAATCGTAAACGACTCCATCCTTGACGTTCTTTGCAGGCGTAATGCTCGTGCCCAACTTGAGCGAGTCAATATTCAGGTACCAGTCATCAACGGCATTTTCAAAATCCTGCAACACCTTCACGGGAGTCAAGAACTGAGTTCCGCCAGACGACGCCATGGTCGACCATTCTGTATAGAGGGCGTTCAAGCTATCGGCAGTCACAAAGTAAATGGAGAGAGATTCATCCGCAGGAACACTCGGCAATACGTAAGAACCAACGTCATTCGTCTTTACCATGACATCGAGACCATAGACGCCTACCCAAAGGAATTCATCGGTCGAGCGCAGCGTTACTTTACTCGAAATTGACGTTGTCGCCTTAAGGCGGAGTGTGTCAAGGTCCGCAAAATCCGCGGCACTATAGACCTTTGAGAACGAGAAACCTTCCGAGACGACAGTCAAGCGGAAATCGCCCGTCGCAGGCCATTCCATGGTAAACCTGCCCAAGGCGTCAGTGCGCACATCCGACTCGACCATCGCATTTTGGACGGCGAATTTCTCGGCCATCGCGTCTGCCGCACGGAGGGCGACTGTTGCATAGGCGGCGGGAGTCCCGTCGGCCAAAAGTACGGTCACCTTCTGGGTTTCATCCTTTGTCGTATCGCGGTAATCCTTTATAACAGATTCCCTCGGGTTCACGAACAAGGTCTTTTCACCGAGCGAGCGCTCAAAGTCTTCGTTCACAAAATACAACTGCAGGGAATCGTTTGCGGGGAGGACCGGCAAAGCGAACCAGCCGTTTGAATCGGTCTTGACAAGGACGTCGGCGCCCTGCACACCAACCCACACAGAAGACTCTCCTTCGGGAACATCCACCACGCCCGCCATCATGGCGGTCGGAGCGAGGTTCAATGTATCGGGAGTCTTGGCATGGCCAGGCTCGGCAAAGTCGGCACGGGTGACAATCCTAGAATAGGCGGCACCGTCGTGGAGTACCGTCAGGCGATACTCGCCGTCCTTCGGGATATCCACATCGAAAAAGCCATCCGCATTGGCGTAGAGGTCGGCCACAATCAGGGCATTTTCTTCGACCGCCTTATCCGCCTTGAAATCGACCTTGCGCAAGGCAACCGTCGCATACGAGGCGGGCTTTCCGTCTATCAAGGCAAGACCGTTCGTGGTCTCGCTGCCAGGACCTCCAGCGACTTCGCTGCTAGAGCAGCCCCAGACCAAGAACAGTCCGGGCAGGAGTAAAGCTAAACGTTTCATTTCGCTTCCTCCTGGAGTTTTTTGGCAAAGCCAATCGGGAACAACTGCACATTCAGCTGGAACACGGTGTCGTCACCGGAACCTTCCTGGGACATGCGCAAAAGCTCGCTACGGAATTCCTTGATCTTTTCGCGGATCAAGGCAATGTCATTCATGTTGAAGGTCATTGTGACCGTACTGATATCGCGCAGAGGCGGTGCATGACGTTCCAGCGATTCCCCGGCCAAACGGATAGTCTCCTTTTGGAAAGCACGAACCGCCTCGGAACGCCAGTTTCCACCGGTGCTCACGAAGGTGTCGTTGACCTTCCAAAAACCATCCCTGTCCTTCGAAATCATGTTTAAATCATACAAAAGTTTGACGGCATTTTTTGCCTCGTCAACCGTAATTGCCGGCGTACAGCTCTCCGCCAAGCCTTCGTAATCGTCCTTGAACTTGCAAATGCCAATAATGGAGCGGATGGCGTTGCAATACCAATGACGGTAGAATTCCAATTCCTTCTTGGCAAGGCGCTTCAGCGGGATGCCCTTGAGCATCTGCATCTTTTCGTAATGGTTCAGCGCTTCGGCATCGGTTTTGGCACGGCCAAAATACACCAGTTCGGTCCAATAGGCGGATTCCTTCTCGTTCAACTCGAAGAACTCCGCCATGGGCTCCACAAGGGAAAGCGTCAGGTGAATCTTCCCCTGGGATACGCGGAGCAGATTGCCCGGGTCCGCCCCGAGCTTCATCGCCATATAGCGCCAGGAGATCACGGACTTGCGCTTTTTAAAATCGTCAAAAGCATCCCGCAACCATTCCCTGTAGTCGGTATATTCGAATATCGGTTCCACTATCTAATTCCTTTATGCAATCAGGCGACAACACGCCCAAGTCTTTATCATATATAAAGATAAAACCGGAATGTTCAAAAAAGTATACCTTGGTGTCACTGTCCGTTGTGGAATTTTACAACAATTTTTTCGCCCTCGCCGCAGGTCGCCGTCCAATGGTATTCGGGGGCGGATTCATGTGCTTTATTGCCCTCAATTCCCTCAAAAACAAGGTTTTTGCCATTTAAGTCGTACCTGACGTCGTACTCCAGGTCCTCGGTCTTCGACTGAAGAACCGCCTTCTCTTGCATCAGTTGGGCCGTGATTTGTATCACGCACATGTCTTTGGACGGGTGGTTTTCGGCCTCCCCCGAGTCCGCCTTCCAATGCAGCTGGATAGGTTTGAACTCGGGGTCTAGGTCCGGCTTACTCGACGCACATGCCCACAAAACAAGGCAAGCCGTCAAAAGACCGCTTGTCAAAATCAGGATTTTTGAATGCATGTCACGCCCCTAGCGACGTTTGAACGTAGCGCTGACCACGCGGTTACGTCCGCCTTCCTTGGCCGCATAGAGGGCCTTGTCGGCGCGCTCGAACAGCTTCTTGGGATCCTCGTTCGGGATCATCTCGGCAATACCGAAGGAGCAGGTCACCTGTTGCTGCTTGATGAGCGCGGTGTTCTCGATGGCGACACGAAGCTTTTCAGCCAGGAACTGCGCATTCTGGATAGGCGTATCGCCGCAGAGGATTACAAACTCTTCGCCACCCCAACGCACCAAGGCATCGGTGTTACGGATCTTGCCCTGGATGAGCTTGGTGAGGTTCACCAGGACTTCGTCACCCACGCTATGGCCGTAAGTGTCGTTCACCAGCTTGAAGTGGTCGATGTCGAGCATCACGAACGAAACCGGACTGCCATTTTTGCTCAGGTTCTCCTGCTCGCGCAAAAGGATGCTGCTGAAGCCCGCACGATTGAGACAACCCGTGAGCGGGTCCTCCTTGCTGGACTTCTCGTACTCACTCTTCTCGATCTGCAAGGCAGCCAGGTTCTTCTCCAGTTCTTCCTGCTTCTTTTTGTTGGCGGCACGTTCGCGGCTGTAGTCAAAGAAGCGGATCACCAAAATGATAAGGAAGGTCACGAACCAAACTGCGACAAGGAATGTCACCAAGTCCACCTTGGCAATCTTTTTGCCCTTGAAGCAAAGGCCCTTGATCTCGAGAGTTCCATAACCCAGCGGAGCGTTGGTACCGGTCTGGATTTCGATGAGCGGGATGTTGGAAAGGTCTACGCGGGCCTTGTGTACGTTGATTTCGTTCTGCGCCACCCACCAGCTCGCCACGCGGAATTCCTGGGGGACGAACACTGCCGGATAGGTCTCCTCAAGCGGGAAGAATTCAATCTCGTTGAACTTGAGCGAGGTCTCGTCATCCTGGCGGTAGAACGTGGAATCATAGGCACGCATATAGAGGCGCACCGTTCCTTCGCCACGGGGCTTGATCCACACGAAAATGCTGTCGTAATGGGAAAGGTCCTTGCCGCGGATCTTACCATCGCCCAAGAAAATCTTGACGCCGGCGTACGGGTAGGCGTAGCCTTCCTTGAGTTCATAGTCCACAATGATGGAAGAGTCCGTGCGTTCCATGGCAATGGCAGAGGAGCCGCCATCGGCAGAATCAGACTGGGCCAGCACATAGGGATAATCGGAAAGGTTCAGGAACTCAATGTCGTCAAGACCGTTCTGATATGCAAAAAGGGCTATAACCGTCGCAGCCAACAACGCAAATATCAGGATGTTCATCCTGAACAGAGCATAGATCTTTTCCATTATCCGGGACATTTTAGTATTCCTGACCTAATATATGGAGAAAAATATATAAAAAAGATTTTTAACGGGAGAGCCAACCGCCCAGTCTAGCCACAATTGGCCTTATGGTATTCGCCATCTCCTGGTGGGCCCGGACATCGGGATGACCCAAAAGTCCGACATTTTCGGTCTGGAGAACCTTGAACTCCACATCGCGGTGCCCTTGGGCAATTTGTTCGTCATAAATAGCCTGGACCGTGGGAGTCAGGTCGTCGTTGGGCCAGACTTTCGTAGAAAGTAACAGGAACTTTACATTGGGGTGTGCAGCACGTAGTTTGTCCAAAAAACGTGCGTAGGCGGCACTGAACACACGCTTGTCTGCATAGGGAGGTTCGCCCTGGAAATCGTTAATCCCCACAAAGATGACTATGACTTGCGGGTGGAACTGGTTCAAGTCCCACTGCACCGTATCGGTGCTGGTTGAAGCGACGCCGGCAACGGTGTAATTGTAGAGCTTAACAAGGTTCCAGCCCGGGGCGATGTTCGCATAGTTACGCACTAAGCCGCGGCCACTGACCGCATTCACCTGAAAATCCGCCTTTAAACTTTCAGAAAGCAAAAAGGCATAGCTCTTGGATGCATCCGTCTTTTCGAATTCCATTTCGGCAGGATCCTGGTTAGTCCCCTCGTTGCCAAAACCCACGGTATAGGAATCGCCAACAAACTCAATACGGCGGTTCGAGGGCGCCGGAGCAGGGCCGAACTTGCCCGAGGCGTCCAAGGTGATGTTGTGCAGGCAGACTTCCCCCGGATTACTTTCGCTAATCTTGATCAGGCGGTAGCGGTGGTCCTTGCCGTCGCCCACGGCACCCAGTTTCTTGGTAATCTTGTGACCCTTGGTCTCAAAATAGCTCATGGGTTTCCCGTCCACATCAAAACGCCAGCGGGAATATCCTTCCAAGTCAAACACAATGGACTTGGCATTGGCGTTGAACTGGACGTTAGCGTTAGGGGCACTGGCATAGGAGCCCGTAGCCCGATGGTCCCAGCGACCCAAAAAATAAAGATGAGACTTTAACGACGGATCCAAGGCTTCACCCCCAAAGGCGCTGGCGGCAAAAGCCAGCATGGCTAGAACACACACACATTTTTTCATAGTCAACAATATATATATTCTGCGATATGCAGATGTGGCGGAACAAGATAATATTTGTGCTAGCGCTCTATGCGCTGGTCCTTGGCGTGGCATCGGCACAAAAACCGAACGACATCAAACCGCTTCCAGGCTCCGAAGGCGACACCCTCACTCGCGAAGACGCCCGGATGGCCTACCTGGTTTACAAGCTGCTCGACAAGGACGGGAACATCATCGGCGCCGACCTCAAGCGCGGGGACAAACTCTTTTTCCAAAACTGCAGACCCTGCCACGGCGAAGACGGCATGCGCATCAACTTCAACCCGGGCGGCAAGCCGGAGTTCATTGGAATCCGTGCCCGCAACGACATGCCTACTTTTTGGTATCAAATGAACTTTGGCGACGAAGACCGCAACATGGAAGCCTACTACGACGAAATCAGCCTAGACGAAATGCGGGACATCGCCGCCTTCGCCAAGACGCTTCCCTAAATCGCCTTTTTGTGAAGCAACTTCACCTGCTGGATAAACGAGAGTGCCAACGGGTGTTTGTCCTCGGAACCGAACTCCTGGATTTCGATATTGAACGGAGCCTTGTTCAAGTGCAGTGAATGCACAAAGAAGGTGATTTCCTTCTCTTTATCCATGCGCTTGGCGGGGTCTTTCACCTGCGCCGAAACCAGCGTGCCGGTTGTCTTTACGTAGCGCAGCACTTTCACCAGGTCAAATGTATCAAGCTTCTGGTACATACTGCCGTACTTCGTTGTATTCAAAGCCGTTTGGATAGTGGCTTCGTCCACTTCGTCCTTCAAGTCGTAATCCACCGCGCCCGACTGCGGCCACGCGACATTGAAATCCTTGCGCCATTCATCTGTAGGGGCGGGCTTGCGATTTTCGGGAGTGCAGTCTACATAGGGATTGTAGCCGAAGTTCTCGAGAATCTCGAAAGCGCGCTTCTCCAATTCTTGTTTCAGCACAAACCCATAGCCGGGTATGTACTCTTCGGTACACTCGGTAAAGTGCGGGAACTGCGAAAGTTCGGCGAGAATATCCTTGTTGTCGATTTTGAGCAGGCGGACTGTACGCACCCGGGCGCCATAGAATGCCGCATTCCACTCGTCCAACGAAGAACCCACGTTGGCCGGCGGGTTGATCCAATTGCGGAAATGCTCTATCTCGGATTCCGGGAAACCTCTCTTGAGGCCCGCCAAATACGTTTCCTTGCTCAAGTTGAAGCAGAGATACGTATCGTCGTTCTTGACCGTGGCGAGGCAAGCGAGAATGAAAAGAACACGAGGCGAAGTACCCGTCGTGGCGACCAGGTCAAAATTTGGCAAGGCGGAAACACTGGATTCCGGAAGCGGCATGACTCCCGTGCTAATCCATTCCTTGCCGGCCTCGGTCAGGGAAACCGTCGTGATCTTTTCCAGCTTCTTGTCTCCTGCCGTCTGGAAGTTCACAATGCCCAAAAGCCAAAGTTCACGAAGCGGACGGGGCATGTAGTCCCAAGCCAAATGCTTGTGCTCGTCCAAAATTCGGTAGGACGGGTCCATTACCCAAAAGAGATAGGCCGCATCCGACACCGGCAAGCCCGGAACCAGGCAACGCAACAATTGCCTGCAGTGGTTGGAATCACCATGGAAGCGCGCCTTGATCCACCAGTTCAAAACATCCTGATGAAGACGGAAGCCGTTCTTGCGCAAAAAATCCATCGAGGTTTCGGACGGCAAGAGGGAACTGTCCTCTTGTTCAAGCCAACCATTCTGCGTCAAAAAACTAAAGATGAGGGAGACTTCGTTCTCGGGCGCTTTGGAAGAGAGACGCAATGCCGACGAGAAAGCGTCTGTACAAAGCTGACGACTGCGGCGGTGGAGCCCGCCATTGGAGTTCACATGGAGTTCCCCCTTTTTTGCGAGGGCGAGTACCGTACAAATATGGAAATCCAAAAGGTTTCCATAGCTCAATGCGGGCTTCGACAAATCGACATCCCCCGCAAGTTCCATGTCAAAGCAACCTATAAAATTCTTGAAGCCCAGGTAGAGGGCGACACCCGACACATTGGAACGCCACAAAACAAACTCACGGCACATCGAAAGCAAAAAAGACTGCAGTTCGCCATTCTTGCTCACGGGGACCGCCAGGCGGAGTTCAGTAAAAGAAAGCCCTCTGTTGGCGCTATGATAAATAAGATTCAGGCAACGACGCTGCCATGGTTCCAAACGGGCAAATAAAGAAACAACTCTTTCGCTATTGCTATAAAAATCCTGTACTTCCGACTGAATCAGGGCGTTGTTCAAAAGACCTTTTTTGCCGTAGGCGCGAGCGTGTACGTCGCGCAACATGGTCTTGGACATCCCCTCAAAAAATTCACGTAATCCTAACATCTTCCTTCCTTGATTGGGGAGTGCAAGATAGAAAAAAAAACGCGAATTGGCAATTCCTCTACAGGAAGCGTTTGATGTCGTCGACCGAATTGGCCTGCTTGTGTTTGAAGTTCCAAATGCGGGCAAACGTCTTGCCGTAGGATTCCGTCACCACGCGATTGTCGCATATCAGCACCTTCCCAGAATCTTCATCACCACGAAGGAGGCGGCCCAATCCCTGGCGCATTTCCATGTAGGCTTCGGGCACAAAGAAGTCCTTGAAGGTATTCTCGTTACGCGCCTTCATCTCGGCAGAGATTCCCGCCACCAGCGGGTCGGACGGATTCGGGAACGGGAGTTTGGTTATCACAAGGAGCTTGAGGGCATCGCCCGGGAAGTCCACGCCCTCCCATAGACTTTGACAACCCAGGAGGCATGCGCCGCGAGACTTGCGGAACATGGACACAAGGCCGTCGAGCACCCCGTCGACATGCTGGCACAAGAGCAGTTTGTTCTTCGCCGCAAACGCAGGGGCCAGAGCCGCCTGCGCCTTCATCATCATGGCGACACTCGTAAAGAGCACCAGGGTGTTCTCTTCGACATCAGGCAAAATTTTCACCAGGCAGTCGTTCAAGGCGTCGCTGAATTCCGGAAGAGAAGGCTTGGGCAGGTAACGCGTAATCATGACCAAGCGGCGCTCATCCACAGGCTTGTCGTCGTTGTACAGGCGCAGGAACGGGCGCTTGCCACCCGTCAAGGTCGCCATGCCCATCTTTTTCACAAAGTAGTTGAGGTCGCCCTGCACGGCGAGTGTCGCCGAAGTAAACGTGGCCGACTTGATCCACGGGTAGAATTTTTCCCTCCACATGCTACCGCTATGGAGCGGGTAGGCATGCATCTTGATCGTATGCGGGTTGAAAGGTTCCTCAAGGTAGAACACCCAGTCGGGGCGCCCCGCCTTTACCGCAAATTCAAAATCCGAAATGAAGCGGGAAAGTTCTTCCATGCAACCGTAGGCGTCCTTCACCAAACCGCGGTTGGCTTCGTAACAGGCAAGCGCCGCAAAGAGTTTATCGGCTCGTTCCTTGGCTGTCGCGAACTGATCCATGACACCCTTCGGGTCCACTTCGTATTCCGCCAAAATGCCCTTGGTATAAACGTAGCCTCCGCGGCCGTTCTTTTGGCGGGAGACCTTCTTGCCAATCTTCATAAAGAACCGATGCAAAGCCTTTTCGGTTTCATTCAGTTCAAAAATGAGCTGTTCACATTCTTCCCTGTGGGCGGTATCGTCAGGGGCCAAGCGGGATTCCATTTCATGGATAAGGCCGTCCTGCTTGCCACGGGAGGGGACTAAGGTCTTGGCCACATTGCGGAAGCTAAAGAACGAGACAGCACGTCCCAAGGACTGGCTGCTGATTTCGGGCAGGCGATGCGCTTCGTCGAACACAATGTGTTCGTAAGACGGCAACAGCGCAAAATCCAAGGCAAGGTCCGCCAAAAACAGGGAATGGTTCACCAGCACCAGGTTTGCCGCCATGGCACGACGCTTGGCGCACAAGGCCGGGCACTTGGCGTAATGCGGGCACTTTTCGCCTTGGCAAGAAGCCGCACTGCTAGAGAGCTTGGACCAAAGAACGCGATTGCGCGCCTGGCTAAACGAAGCGCATTCGTTGATGTCGCCGCTCTGGGTCGACATGACCCACGGGATGAGCGCCATGAACGAGTCCTTTTCTTCGGGCAACAAAAGATTCGCCGGAGCGTTAAGCACATCCTCAAACTTTCGGAGGCAAAGGTAGTTGTCTCGACCCTTCAAAAGCGCCGGTTTCAAAAAGCCGTTATAGATTTGCGCCACCTGCGGAATGTCGTGATTCCAAAGCTGTTCCTGCAAAGCGCGGGTCGCCGTGCTAATCAAAACACGCTCACCCGAAACGGCCTTGTTCGCTGCAGACACCAAGTAAGCAAGAGTCTTGCCGGACCCGGTCGGGGCTTCCAACACACAGAGGCCTCCCTTGTGCATGTTGCGCTCCACCACCGAGGCGTAGTCCTGCTGGCCTTCTCGGGGCAGGAATCCCTCCATGGCAAAAGAAAGGAGACCGCCTTCCTTAAAGAATTCGCTCACGCGCGGCGCCATCGTCTTGGGAGGCGCTTCGACATTCGTAGGTTCCTCTGGCAAAGCGTATTTGGGGGCATCCAACTTTTTGTCGACATCCGCTTTGTCAAAAAGGGAGCTCATATCGGTGTCGGTGGCAACACGAGCGAGGGCGTCAATCAGCCACGGGTCCATCTTGGAAATTTTTTCGTATGCCATCACAAACAAGCGTCCGCAAGCATCGGCATCGGGGAGCGCCCTGTGCGCACGGCTGCGTTCAATATTCAAAGTCTGGGTCAACGTATCAAGGCGGTGGTTCACCACATCTTGATAGGCGATTCTCGAGAAGGTCAGCGAATCCCAGAACACGTGATCGTCATAAGCAATCCCGACCTTGCCCAGAGTCTGCTTGAGGAACTTGGAATCAAAAACGGCATTGTGCGCCACAAGAGGAAGGTCGCCCACAAAGGCGCAAATCTTTCCTGCCACAGAGGCAAATTCTTCGGCAGCGTCCACATCGGCCTGGCTAATGCCCGTCAAGGATTCAATGAAGGGCCTGAGCTTAGCCGCGGTCGGCTTCACCAGGTAATCGACAGATTCCGCCGGCTGCCCGGCGACAAAACGCACCAGGGCGACTTCAATGATTTCGTCTTTTTCGAAATCAAGGCCTGTGGTTTCCAAATCCACAGCAACAAAATCAGGTATGTTCCTCATTCTCATTCCTCTTTTTTATTTAAGCGCAGGCAAATTGGGAATCAACTTTGACAAGTCATTTTCCCCGTTGGCCACCTTCACTGTATCGTTCGGGGCGCGCCAAGATGCCCCATAACGGAACGGTTCCAGGCTTCCCGCATCGGGATCCTTTTTGCCTTGTTCCGCGTAATAGTAATCCACAAAGTAATTCCCTTCCACAATATCCTTGAACTCAAAACCGCCAGCGGCATCACAAACCGCGTAATAGTACATGGAAGTCTCCAATTCCTTAAGACGCACATAGGCGCCCGCCGTGGCTCCGGGAATCGCGCCCTTGAGGCTCGCCAGTTTCAACTTGGGAACCGTCTCGAACTGCACCAGCTGTTTATACTTGAGCTCTATCACCGTATCGCGAACGCCGTTGCTGTCGGCCTTCGCTAAAGTCGTATCCTGGTAGCCCATCAAAAAGTGTACCTTGGTATCGGTCGGCCAAGGTTCCTTGTTCAAAACCATAAAGCGAATCGGGTCAAGGCGCTTGACTTCAACCTGCGCCGTATCCTTGTTCATCACCACGTAGAACGTGTTCTCGAGAGAATCGGGAGCGGGCTTGTTGTAGGCAAAAACCAACGAGTCGTCGGGGAAAACCGTCTTTGCCCTAGCACGCACCTTTGTGCTGGCAATGGAAGGCGGCATTGTATCTGAAGCCATTTCCGCCCATTCCCATTCCACCTCGGCACGGAGGGTGTCCAGCGTTCGGAGCAACGAATCCTTGCCCGCCTTGCACGCAAACTTGTAGAGGACTTCTTTTTTAGGCGTCGGCTTGAAGAAGAATTGCGGGTTGCGGGAGTTTGCCCCCAAATAGACCATGTTCGGGTAAGAGACCTTCCCCTCGGGAGATGTCAAGTAGCAGTTCGACGTGTCGGCAAAGGCGGAATCAAAAAATACCGGGCGCGTAAACTTGGCTTCGAGCACATTCGCAAAAGGCTGGCTGACCGATTCCAGTTCCAAGTGCGTCGAGTCGTGATCCGCCAAGGCGACCCAGACTGTATCCTTGGTGTTAGCATCCAAGGTCAAATCTTGCGTCCACACACCCGCCAACTCCGACGACGGTTCCAAGCGCTGGTTTCCATTGGCATCCACAAAGGCGATGACTCGGTAACGGCCCGGTTTGAGACCCGAGAGTGTAAAGTTGCCTGCACTGTCAGCGCGCGTCAAGAAGAGCGGCGGCTCCTTGGCAAGCATCGGCAGCGAATCCAAGGCTTTGGTTGTCGTGTCACGGTACTTGTTCAAGTACTTGCGTTGTTCACGTTCTGGTCCCATCAGGTAAAGGCCGATGCTCGGGAACATCGACTTCCGGTACATGGTGTCGTTCACCAAGATTCGCCCCGTCAAGGAGAGCGTATCAATAACTGGACCCGTGGAGAAAACCACCTGGAAAGGCGTCGCCAGGGCATTGCCGTGCAAATCCTTGATGCCTCCAGCAAACGTGACCGTGTAAGTCGTGTTCTCGTCCAGTTCTGCCCGCGATGTCAATTCCAAGGTCTTTCCGCTGACTTCGAATTTCATCTTCTTTTCAATAGGGGGCGAAATCGAAACGGCGCTGCGGGGTACGCTCGCGTTGATCCATTCATCAAATTCCAGCTTGACGTAAAGCTCGTTGGGGTGGTTGGTCGAATTGGGTGCCGGGTATACCGCAGCCACGCGCGGCGGTAACTTGTCTTCGGGGCCGCCACCGGGCGCCACCTGGGTAGCACAAGCCACCAGCCCAATGCAAAGCAGCACCAAGCCCGTCAACACAGCGTATGCCCAACGACTTTTTTTCACACCCTTACCCATTAGTCAATAAGCGGAATCACCTTCCCCAATCGTGTCCAACGAATGCAGAACGGAATTCTCCACCACGTGAACGGATTCGCAAGCGCAAACTTTTGATTTTCGTTCTCGAACGAGAAATAGATGACAAAGGCCTTGGCACGAATGTTGCGCAGGTTGACCGTACCCCAGTAACGGCTGTCGGCAGAATTGTCGCGGTTGTCACCCATCATAAAGTACTGCGGGGTTTGCACCACATAGCGGTCTATGGGATTGCCATCAATCAAAAGCCTGCGGCGGATCTCGAACTTGGGCGATACCGGTTTGGCGGCGGAATCCACGACGGTGGAATCGTTCCCGGCCGAGGAGTCGGCAGCCTGGACGGCTTCGGCGGCCTCCGCATTCAAGTGTGCCACATTGCCCTCCAGGTCTTTGAGCAAAGCCCCTTCAAAACTCACGTAGTCAATGTTCCTGACCAACCCACCCTTTTGGTGCGGATCTAGCATAGGCAAAAACGCCATGGACGCAAGCTGCTTGAAGTAGCCAAAGTTCATTGCCCCTGTAACCGTATCGCCTTGACGCAGCGCCTGCTGGATCACCATGTGGTTCCTGCGGAACATGGCGTCAATCGCTATACCGCGGTCATTTTCGACCGGGAGCATAAAGTTTTCAAAGTCATAACCGTTGTTCTCGCGGCCGTCTTCGAACAGGCTCAAGTCCAGTTCCACATGGGAATCCGGATTCTCTTGCACCACAATTGAGCGCATCCACCAAAGACGATCCAGCGAAAGCGAATCCACATACAATGTGTCGCCCACAGATGGCACTACAAAAGTCGCCAATTCATCGCGGGCCGACTGGGAACGCCTGGACGCCGTCCATTTGCCATGGCCTGGGAGTACATCCTGACGCTCCCCATTAAAGTAGAGCTTGCCTTGGTGTACAGCGATGGTATCACCGCTTTTGGCGACGCAACGCTTGATGTAGTCCTTGGGGCCGAGCGCATAGTGTACCAGATGCGGCTGGCCTTCTTCGGGCTCATGATCCCAATAGAAGTTGCCGAACATAAGCGCATTGAACAAATGCGTGTAGCGTCTCGGGTTGTTATCGGGGTATTCCGGCTCACCTGGGTAGCGGAATATCACAACATCGCCCACCTTGGGGTCGGCGTAACCAGGGAAATGCTGGTTCGTGAACGGAATCGGAGAGCCATAGGTAAACTTGAGGCCCAGCAAAAAGTCCCCCGTCAAAAGCGAATCTTCCATGGAGCCACTCGGAATCTGGAACGCCTGGATCACGTACTGGATAACCACCAGCGCAAGCGCGATCGGGACGATGATTTCGCGTGTGAAGGATTTCAAAAACTTTTTCACAGGCTACGCACCTTCTTCACAAAATTTCTACTGACCACCAACTGTGTGTGGTTCTTGTCGCGCAACACCACGCTCAAACGACTCATGTCGGACTTGCGGATCTCGGCAATGTAGTCTATTGCCACCAGGTGCGCCCTATGGATGCGCACAAACTGGCACGGGTCCAGCATCTTTTCAAGGTCAACGAGCGGCGTATCGATAATGTACTGGTTCGTGAGCGTGTAGACTGTCGTGTATTTTTCTTCGCTGTGGAATCGAATGACCTCGTCCACGTTCACCAGCAAAATGCGGTCGCCGATTTTCACCTGGATTCGCTGCAGGTAGTTCTCGCGGGCGTTGAACATCTCGCGGAATTTTTCCCACGAGAAGTCTGCCGGCATCTGCTGCTGTTCCGCCACATCGGGAATGCGCTTGCGCAATTTCTCGATGGCGACTTCCAAACGTTCCGGGTCGACCGGCTTGAGCAAGTAATCAACCGTATTCTCTTCGTAGGCACGCAGGGCAAAGTTCTCGTACGCCGTCGTAAAGATAATGAGCGGCATATCGTCTTCGCCTATGTTCTTGAGGACCTCGAAGGCGTCCATATCGGGCATCTGGATGTCAAGGAAAATCACATCGGGATCCAGTTCCTGGACCTTATCGATGCACTGCACTCCAGAACCGGCCTCCCCTATGACAGCAATCTCCGAAGCATAAGCTTCGAGCAAAGACTTCATGCGCACACGGGCGAGCGGTTCATCATCAACAACAAGGGCCTTGCACTGCATTAGTTCTCTCCAGAAGCGGCGGGGGCTGGATTCGCCGAAGTCGTATCGGCGACTTTGACCTTGGGCTTTGTGTAAATGCGGATGAGCTCTATTTTAACACCATCGGCATCTTCGTAAACCGTCCCCGCACTCGTGAGCATCACCAGGTTGCCTGTCGCGTCCAACTTGAAGTTCCACTTCACCGAACCCTCTGACAAAGCCACCGACAAGGTCTCATTCAAAACAGAATACGAACCCTTCAACGAATCGACCTTCATGGAATCGGTAACCAAGGTCTTGACGGCAGTCGCAGAACTGTCCTCGCCAAGAGTCAAACGAACCATGAGAGCCTTGCAGTTGTCGCACGGCATACGGCCAGAGTAAAGCCCAGCCGTTCCCTTGGGTAATTCTACGGGCTTCAAAGGCGGCAACGGAGCAGGTTCTTCTTTGGAGCACCCCACAAAAAGGATGCCCATCGCTATCGCTAAAAGGCACAGTTTCTTCATACCGACAAATGTATAAAAATTAAGAACTCTCTTGAGTAAAGCGGGCGCTAAATCCCGTCCGTATACACAATTCGGAAGCCCAGTTTAGAATCTGCCGTCAGCGGGTCCTTTTTATCGCGAACATCGGGGGCAATGTCCTTGGCCACGTCACTCCAGCTTCCCCCTCGTACACCGCGGAAAGAGCCTTTCTCCGGTCCTGCGTAATCGTCCACAGGCGTGGACGGGTACAGGTCATACCAGTCGTTGACCCACTCCGCCACATTGCCCGCCATATCGTAAAGCCCGTAGGCGTTTGCAACGAAGCTCGCTACATTGACGACCCCGTTGTTATTTTGTGCGTAATTTGCGTATTTTTTCGCTTCGTCCGTACCCCAATAATAGGTAGTCGAAGTGCCACCGTGGGCAGCAATTTCCCACTCATTCTCTGTGGGCAAGCGATAACCCGCAACATCATAGTCAATAGAAAGTTTATTCAAAAAATTCTTGGAGCCCACGGACTCATATACGTATGCCGTATCCAGTCCCTGCTTTTTAGAGAGGGCGTTGCAAAAGAGCACTGCATCGTACCAAGACACGTTGGTCACAGGGAGGCTGTCGCCCATCTTGCTTTGCGTAGGCAAATCCTCCATGATTTCGGTGTAAACATCTTGCGTGACCTCGGTCGCAGAAATCCAAAAACGCCCCACATTGAATTTCGCATTCCCACGGGTAATGAAAGCTCCTTTGATGCCAACCCATTCCAGCCCCATGTAAAGGTCAACGGGGTCATCATCGCCACGCGAAGAAGAGGAAACTTCCGTAGAGCCTCCTTCAGCGCTGGAATATTTTGCGGAGTCATTCGACTTGTAGTTGGGCTCTATGACGGATTCGTCCCCCGAAGCAGTACAACCCGCCAAGATTAGTGCCAGAACCATTCCCAAAACGGTGTAGAGACTTCCTGCCTTCATAACACAACCCTTTGCAAAACTACTTCACCACACCGACGCGGTACAATTTCTGCTTGGTCTTGCCGCTCTTGAACTTCACCTTGAGGCGAGCGGTATAGACGTCGCTCCCCAGTTTTTTAAGGTCCAGCGTACCGAACTCGTTGCGGCCTGCCACCACATCGCTCAATTTCTTTTTGAACACGCAAAGACCCGTAATGTCGTAGAACTCGAGAGTCGCCCACTGAGCCGCGGCGCCAATCTCAAATCGGGATTTTGCCACACCGCCGCGCACCGGGTTCGGGTACACAAAGAATTCGGTAATTTCGTCCTTCGCGACCCGCTTCTCAACGTCACCGAGTTTCGATGCGTCAAAGTATCCAGCGCGTTCGTTGCCTCCTGCGGGGAGCGTCCACGCCGCAGGCGACTCCACAGCAGACCCGTTCGCCTGGCGCAGGCGGAATGCGGAAATGCTACTGCGGTGCAGGGCGTAAATTTCTGGACCCGCGGATTTTTTGTCCGGAACAGCATCGGCGACAAAGATGCTCATCGGGTAGATTGTCCCGAGCGTATCCTGGTATTCAAAACTGCCTGCGGCAAGCGGGAACTGATCCGCCACCGGCTTGCCCTTGCCCGTATAGGCGTACACCAGACCGTCGCTGCTCGGAACAAGAATTTCGGGAACGTCGTCGCCCGTCACATCCACAAGGAGCGGGTCGCTCATGAACCCGACCACGGGCGTACCGCGGGAAATCTTCACCGGGAATCCAGCAATGGGGAGCCCCGAGCGGTCGAGCGCATACACGAGGTTATCGCCCAGGAAAACAATTTCAGGATAGCCATCTCCGTTGATGTCACCGATGGCAATGCCGGAAGTTTCGTCCTTCAGGCCGCTCGCACCTGCTGCGCCGCGTTTGTAGGTCTTCTTGGTCCACACAGATTCCAGCCCCTTGGCTGTTTCCCTAAGGACAGCGACAGCCCCGCGGCTTCCAACAACAATGATTTCATCCGTTCCATCGCGATCCATGTCGGTGCAGGCCACCCTGAGCCTTTGCTTGTCGAGAGAGTTGATGGTCCAGCTACTCCATCCCGTCGTGAGTTCGTCGCCAGCCTTGGAGCGGAAGAAATCCGTTACAAGAACAATACGTCCATCATCTCCCACCAAAACGAACTTGTTTCCGTTCGGAGCACTGAACTTATTGCCGTTCGCATCTTCTCCTCGCCTATCATCCTTTGCAGGATCGCCACAGTAAGCCATATCACGGGCGACAAAATCGTCCTGCAACTTCTGCCATTGTCCATTCCGCCAAAGCTTGCCCTTGCTCGCAAACCAGGAATATCCCTTGAGCACCATCGGCCCCGCCGTCGCGGAATCAATATCAATTTCCTGCTGCGTCGGGAGTCCACCTGCAAAACTCGTCTTCACGAGTTTTTTCTTATGCAGGCTGTAAACGTCCTTGCCGTCGCTCGCCATGCCCACCAGCGGACCATAGCTCGCGCCCACGCGGTACAGCGGGACTTCGACCTTTGCGCTGTCGCGGGTCAAGGTGTTGCGCATAACGGACGTATCGGCCACGTAAAGCGTATCGCCTAAAGCATTGAACGCCTGCAGGGTTCCGTCCACCGAGCCAACTACGATAATCTTGTTTCCCGCCTTTTCGGGATCATCAACAAGCACGGCGCCACGAACCGCCGAATTCAGGCCGAGTTCGCGCGGGAACAGGCTTCCCTCAATACTCCCGTCATCAATGCTGATGGTCACCGAAATCTTGAGAGCCGCAAAATTCACCACGCTATCGCCCATAAAGGCGTTCGACGTTTTTTCTTTGCGGGCGTCCTTCGGCACGGCCGCCGTAATTTTCAAGCCCGTGTAGCCACCCATCGTCGTCGCGGTATTGGCGTATCCCTTAGGGCCAATCGTCTTGACCGTATCGAACTTCGTCTTGGAATCCTTTTCGGGAATCCGCAAATGCGGCAGCAAATCTGTACCACTGCCGTAATCATAGGTGTCTTCGCCAAGGGCGTTCTTGAAGGTTTTGCCAATACTCAAAACGCCGTCGGCTTCTACAAGGCTGATGCCAAACTGGTGGTCGCGCAAGGTGTCGCCGCCCCAAAAGTTCGCTATGCCATACTGCAAAGTTTCACGCAAGTACCAGTCGTTCACTTTCCACACCACAATACCGCTCGCCGGGATGCCCGCATCGTAGCTGCTCATCCCCACAATCAGGCCCTTGGCTTTGGAATTGTTCTCATTGCACTTGCCCTTCACGCAAATGCTGTCTTCAAAAACGCGACTCAGACTATCGACCGGGACTGTACGCATGGTGGTAGCGGAATCCTCACCCGTCGAACCAAGCACCACGCTCACCGAGCCGTCCTTATCCCACGAACGCTGGCGGTTTTCAATGAGCAAGTATTCGCTGCCGTTGAGCGGCACCTTCACAATTTCCGTCCCCAATCCACTTCCTGCCGCGGCAATTTCAACCGTCACCGGTTTCCCTGCCATCGGGCGCACTTCCCTCACGTTCGCCCAACCCATGTATTGGCGTTCCCACGCCGCAGGGAGAGCGGGCATAAAGCCGTTGCCCGCGCAATAGCCAGCAAAATCCATCGCATCATAGTAGCCAAGGCGAGAAATCCCCTTGACCACGTCATAAGTATTCGGGAGCCCGAGTTCGCGTCCAATCTGGTTCACCACAATTCCGTTCACACCCCAATTGAGGCCGTCCTGCGAAGCCGCCTCGCTGACCACCATTACCGTACGCAAAGTGTCCAGTACCGAGCCTGGGATCAAGAGGCCATTCACCACCGAATCGCCCTTGTCGTTCACCCCAAAGGCGGGCTTTACAGCGGCATTCTGTGCAGAGTCCGGCATCAGGTACTCCCAAGCATCGCGAGAGATGTAGATATCCATAAAATCCGCCGGAGTGTCGGCCCCATCGGTACCCATGCTGCCACCATCCACAAGGCGGCTCGCACCGGCGTGTACAATCATGTAGGCTCGCTTGACGCGGGAGATGTCCTTTGAAAGCGGGATGCGGAAAGGGGACTCTGCCGATGTATCCTTGGCCACCTCGGCAATGGCGTCGTACACAAAGGTGAGGTAATCACGACTGCGGGCCTCATCGAACTCCGCCGTCTTTTCGCCTTCCATCTTGGTGGTTCTGTTGTAATCGATAATCTGTTTTTTAAGCTTGCTAACAGAAAAAATCCTGGTCTTGATGGCAAGCTTGCCACCGCTCGCAGCCTGGTAATAGGCGTTGGCAAAATCCAAATGCTTTTGCCAGTACGGCACCTTGCCACTCTCCTTGGTCGGGTCCAGGCTATATTTTTTGTCGGGAATCGTGCCGAAGGTCCCGTTACCCGTCGTCAAGGAATTATCCGGTTTTTCTTCGGCAAACTGGACGCGCAAAACAAACACTTCAAGCGTATCCAGCGCCATAACCGGCGCAGACAGCAACAGTGCAAGCAACACACTTAAAAAGATACCGCTAAAACTCTTCATACCATATTCAATGTACAAAAACAACGGCTCGGCAAAACGCCTAGCCTTCAATAGATTTATAGGATTTCGGGATATTCAGGCGCCATGTCCCCGGACTAAAGGCCTTTCCGCGAGTCACCTTCTTGATCCTAATCTTCAGGAACATCTTCCCGTCACGTTCAAACACGATGAATTCGGGAGTCGGCACGTTCTCGAACGTTCTAAAGTCGCTATACCGGAGTATCTCGGGACGGCCGTCCACTCCGGCACGCGAAAGCCACGCCACTTGCCCATCTTTTTGACCATATGTAAAGTTCATCCCGCTCGTCGCCTTCCCCTTAACCACATGGAAACCCGCGGAATCCAATTCCTCAAGCACCGACATGCGTTCCGGCACCAGGATTCCATCGAACAAGTCTGCCACCTGGTGGATGGGCACCATCAGCACTCCGTCGTTGTTCAATACGCCAACCATGTAGCCAACCCCGTGCAAAAACTTCTTTTCGGTGGGGAACACGACGTCCCAGCCGCTCTCGGTCCAAAGCAACGAGGCGACGCCCACGCCCATCGGTCCCGTCAGTTCCATGCGGTAGCGCTTGCCAGGAACCGAGAACAAGACCGCGTCCAATTCTTGTGTCTTGCCCGCCGTATCCACAAGCGTCAAGACGAACTTAGCACGAAGGCTGTCACGGACAGCCGCCGGTTCCGCACCGGCAGGGGACTCGGTCGAAACCGCAGGCTTGTTGCCGGCGCATCCTGCAAAAGCAAAAAACAAACAGGCAAAGAAAAAAATCCAAAGCGATCTCATTTTGTCCTACTTCTTTTTGCCCAGGTATTCCTTAGCGGCCTTGGAACGAGGATACAGCTTGAGTACTTTCTTGTAAGCCTTGTGTGCCTCGACTTTTTTGCCGAGCGCCGCATAGATGGCGCCCAGGTGTTCCCAATAAACGTAGTCCTCTTGGAACGACTTGCTCTTGATTTGCAGCATCACGGCGAGGGCGTCCTCGTATTGTCCCTTGCGGTACAAGCCCCAAGCCTTGGAATCGAGGTACGCTTCCGAAGGATGATCGGCGTCTGCATTCAGCGCCATCAAAATGAGATTGTAGCCCTTTTCCGTTTCTTCGGGAGTGCGGTTCACATCCACAAGCGAATAGCCATAGTAGTTCAGCAACTCAGGCCAATCCAATCGGGGATCCCCGTAGAACTTAATCAGGTATTCAAACATCTGGAACGATTCGTCGTAACGCTCCATGCGCTCCAAATTCATCGCCATGGCAAAGCGCACGAACAAGTCCGTGGAATCGGCAATCAGCATGCTCTCCCAGAACAGCTCGGCACGGGTTCGCGCCTCCTTGGCATGGACCAGCTTGAGGGAATCAGACTTGCCATCGTCCTCGATTTCACGGGCTTCTGTAATCAAAACGCGGGCATAGGTGTTTTGCAACTGGCGGTGAGCCAAGTCCGCCTTTTTCTTCATCAAGTCCATTGTCGCCGAGTCGGCAATCCCTGCCATGGGAGTCCAATGGCTCCACAGATTCATCAACGAATCCAATAGGGCATACGCCTTCTTGTACATCCCGGCATAACCGTAAGATACCGCCAAAAAGTTCTTGTCGCCGCCCACCTGCAAAGAGTCGGCAATTTCCGCATACCTGACGCCGTCCTTCTTTTTGTTGTCGGCAAAGGCAATCCCTGCAAGCGCCCGGCAGGCCTGTGCTCCGTAAGCGGGCTTGCCGTCAAGCTTCAGGTAGACCTGTCCCAAATGGACCTTGGCGCTGTCCCTCTCGCCTACAAAGTATTCGTAGCTGCCCAAATAATACTGCACGACCGCGGTACGGATATTGTCGGTGTAATACTTCTTTTTGAGGAACTTCAACGCGTTCGCCTGGTCGTTGTCCTTGAAGGTCAGCAAAGCCAGGTTGACAATTTCCTCGTCCTGCTCGGTAGAACCCGTAATAGTGTCGGCAATCGCCCGCAGTTCCACGTTGCGCTTTTGCATGGCGAGTCCCTGGACCATCTTCACCAGCATCTCCTTGTCGCCGGTCGCCTCGTGCGCCTTCCCAAAGAGTTCCACCACGGCGGAATCCTCGTGCAATTCCAAGAGCAGGTTCAGCTGCCTTGCAAAAAGCGTCTGGATGTAATTCACCTGCGGCAGCAGTTGGTCATAGACCTTCACCAGTTCCTTTTTGTCCTGGACCGCTTCCAAAAAAAGGCTGTAGTCGTAAAGGAGCGTCATGTCCTGGCCTCGGGCCGAATCCAGGGCCAGCTTAAAATAACGGCGGGCCGAATCGGCGACGCCCACCTTCAGGTAGAGCCGTGCCATCAGTTCGTACTGCTTGGCAGTCGCCTTGCCCTTAAAGTGAATCGCCTTGTTCGCCAGTGCCATCGAGGCGGAATCGTTCCCCTGGGCAAACAGGCGCTCGGCCACGACAAAAGCCAGGTAGCGGTTCTCGGGATCCGCGTCGTAAGCGCGCTGCCAAAACACCTCGGCCAACTGCTTTTCGCCACGCAGTTCCATCTCTTGCGCACGGATAAACGACTCGTGCGCCACATCCAAGTTGCGATTGTCTTTCTTGGCACCCACAATGGCCTTGATGGCCGCGCTATCAGCCGCGGTCAAAGCATTGGGATTATTCGCAGAATCTTGTTTGTGGGGAGCAGAACTGCAAGCGCCCATACAGAGCGTCAAGGCAAGCACTGCAAAAAAGCATCCCACAACACGCATAAAAAACCTAGTCGGCAATCACAAAGTCAATCTTGGTATCGGGGGGCAGGTAATCGCCATGCTTGGGGGCGGTTTCGATGACCGTCCCGGGAGCTTCGCCGTTTTCGCCCTTAACTCGCTTGATATCCCCCACCTTGAAGCCGAGCTTTTCCAACTTAGGATAAACGTTGTCTATAACCTCGCCAGAAAAATCCGGGAGCAGCACCTTACCCGTAGTCACGCCCGCCGAAATCACAACCTTCACGGTGTCACCCACGCGAGCCATCTTGCCCGCCATAGGGATGGTACGGATTACAACGCCGCGCGGAATACTCTGGTGGGCGCCCTTCACAATTTCGCCCTGGACCAGGCCCGCGCGAGACAAAGAAATTTCCGCCTGCTTCTGGCTCTTGCCGCGCAAGTCCGGGATCTTCACTTCGCGAAGGCCAAGGCTCTTTGTCAACTTCACGGTACGGCCCAACTTAGCCGTACGGCCAGCGGCGGGCATTTGCACCAGCACCATCCCAGCAGGAATCTGCGAATTGTAGCGTCCCTCTTCAAGCCATTCGTACTTGAAGCCAGCCTCGGTCAAGGCGGCCTCCGCCGCCTCCTGCGACATGCCCTCCAAATTGGGCACCGGGCCAGTCTTAGCGAACTCGCCCGCAAAGAGCGGCATCAAAAGTTTATCGACAACAAAGGCGAGCACAACCAGTGCAACGACCCAAATCACAACAGCCTTGACGATGGGACTTTTTTTCACCCTCGTCAGGGCGGACTTTAATTTGTTCATACAAACCCTTAGTCTGTTAGAATTAGCCCTTGGTGGCTCTTTCTTGCAGGGCGTTTTCGTCAAAGATCACAATATCCTTGCCTGTCATGGCAATGGCGCCAGTACGCACCAAAAGGGAGCAAATGCGGCTCACCGTCTCGCGGGTCGTACCCGACATGTCGGCCAACTGCTGCTGCGTGGGACGATTGTGGATGACCGTCACCATCTTGCCGCCGTCCGTGTGGATGCGGACGCCGCGTTCCTGCATGAGGTTCAGGAGCGTCCCCGCCACGCGACCGCTCACACTCATTGTGGAGAGAGAGCCGATCTGGCGGTTCGCCTTGCGCAAGCGTTTGCTCATCTCGCTCAACAGGCCCATGGCTATTTCCGGGGACTGGCGAATGAGCTGCAAAAAGGATTCGCGGTGGATAATGAGCAACTGGGCGTCCGTCACCGTACGCACCGAGGCAGACCTCGGCTCACCGTCAATCAGCGACATCTCGCCGAAGAAGTCCCCGCGTTCCAGGAAGCTGAGAATCGTCTCGCGACCGTCGACGCCAGTCATATAGACCTGCACGGAGCCAGAAGCGATGAGGTACAAGGCCTGCACGGAGTCGTCGCCTTCCAACACCACCGTTTCGTCACGATTGAAGTTCTGGGCCACCACCAAATTGGCAAGCATGCCCAATTGTTCCTCGTTCAGTTCCGAGAAAAGTTCAACGCCTTTCAGCAATCCAACAGTTGATGCGTCCATATTCTCATTCCTTCTTTTTTTTGTTTTTTAAAGTTTCAACCCGGCAGCAAGACCCGCATCAATGACGATACTCTGGTCTCGCTTGGCTCCAATAGAAATCATACCAATTTTTACATCGACCAGTTCCGCCATTCTCTGCAAATATTTCTTTGCATTCTCCGGGAGCTCGTCGTAACTGCGACATTTGGTCGTGTCCTGCTTCCAGCCGGGCATTTCCTCGTACACCGGAGTGCAGCGGCCCACCTTCGAGAGCTGGTTCGGGATAAAGTCGAGCTTTTCGCCGTCGCATTCGTAATGGGTGCAGATTTTCACCGTATCGAACGAGTCGAGCACGTCGAGCTTGGTGATGGCGAGGTGCGTGAGGCCGTTCACCACGGCAGCCTTGCGGACGACCGGGGCATCGAACCAGCCGCAACGGCGGTTGCGGCCCGTGGTGGCGCCATATTCGTTACCGATCTTGCGGAGCGTGTCGCCCGTCTCGTCCAAAAGTTCCGTCGGGAAGGGGCCGTTACCCACGCGAGTCGTGTACGCCTTCACCACGCCCCAGACTTCGTCCAGGGCCGTAGGTCCGACACCTGCGCCGCAGCTTGCGTAGCCCGCGACCGTGTTGCTCGAGGTCACGAACGGGTAGGTACCCTGGTCCACGTCGAGGATGGTGCCCTGGGCGCCCTCGAACACAAGGCGCTTGCCGGCCTTCACGGCCTTGTAGAGCATCTCGCTCACGTCGGTGACGAACGGCTTGATCTTCTGGCCGAGTTCGAGGTAGTCCTTGATGACCACTTCGGGGTCAATCGCCGGGACGTCGTACATCACGGTAAATTCTTCGTTGTGGACCTTGGCCATAGCCTCGACGCGGGGGCGCAGTTCGCGCTCGTCCATGAGGTCACCCACGCGCACGCCGATGCGGTTCACCTTGTCGCTGTAGCAGGGGCCAATGCCGCGGCCCGTCGTACCGATGGCAGCCTTGCCCGCCTTCTTCTCCTTAGCCTTGTCGAGCGTGGAGTGGTACGGGAGCACCACGTGGGCGTTGTTCGCAATGAACAGGCGGCCTTCGGGGTTGATGCCCTTCGTGTGCAGGTCGGCAATCTCGGCGAGCGTCTGGATGGGGTCGAGCACGACACCGTTACCGATGACGCAAATCTTGTCCTTGTGCATGATGCCCGAGGGAATCAGGTGGAACACGAACTTCTGGTCGCCCACCTCAACGGTGTGGCCCGCGTTCGCGCCGCCCTGGAAACGCACGATGATATCCGCATCGAGCGTCAAAAAATCAACAACCTTCGCCTTACCTTCATCGCCCCACTGGGAGCCGATTACAACACGATTTGCCATATATCCTTCGTTTTTGTGACCCGGAGCAAAGCCTTGGCGGGCAGCCCGCGGGTCGATTGCTGTTAAAACACGAAATTGCAACGCGGGGAACTTCCCTGCGCCCTTTTTCGCCCAAAAGATAGCAAAAGAACTGACAAAAGAACCCGCACAGGAGCCATTCCATCCCGCATTCTTGCGCCTTGTCAGGTGTCTGGCGCAATTACGGCCGTCGTTGCCCCCATTTTGTTAATTTTCTGATATGCGCAAGAACATCGCCATATTTTCAGCGGTCGCAATCGCCGCCATCACTCTCGGGGCCTGCGACTCCAACGGGGACTTCATTCTCGTAGACGATGAAGGCCGCTTTTTGGGAATGGACCCGGTCTACAACTACTGCGAAGACCATGTTTGCCTCCCCGCAGCCGAAATGTTGCACCGTCCAACGACACTCCAGATTTCGTTCACCGCAACAGACACCATCACGAGCGTGTACCTGGAAACGCTCGATTGCAAGCTGCTCGAGAACGAGAGCGCGGATTCGGTACACCCCGCATGCGTCACGAAAATCAAGGTGGGTGACAGCGATTCCATTAGAAACATGCCGCCTTTTGATTACTACAACAGGCATTACAATTACGGCATAAGCTTTGCCCCCGATAGCGACAACCACTTACGATTCGCCCTCGTCGACATAAAAGGCGAAGAGAAAAAATTTGACATAGACCTTAATTTATACGCAAAGATATACCATAAGGTTTCTGCCGGCGACCACGATACGGCCTACTTCTCGTTCCCCGAGGGGCTTGACACGCTAGAGGGCTACACGCTCGACACGAACTTCGACAGGTCGCAACTTCCAGACGACACCGAGTTCGAGACCATCGAAAAATGTTCTATCGCAAGCTACGAATTCGACTACGATCTCGACACTGCCTACAAATGCGTCTCGTGCCCCGATTGGATGGACGATTCAACCCGACGCGAGGCACTCAAGAACAACAACTGTCCTTTCCGCATGGCCGAATCACCCGAAAAATGCAACGGGGACACGCTCTACATCCTCCCCAGAAGATGGGAGCATAAGGATATAGGCTGCCTGCACTTCACGGCGACCGACCTACCCCAAGACGTCGCCATCGCCGACATGTTCTCGAGTTCGCGCATCAAGAACAACTACGAAGCCGACAAAGCCTACCGCGCCTCAGACCCAAGATTCTTTAACATCTGGCAAGCAACGTTCCGTCTCGGGAACCAGGGCTCGTTCAAGACCGACAGCCTGGTCATCACCGTGCACGCCCCATACAGTTACGGCGAATAAAAAAGGGCCGCATCCTTTTTTGATAAGACGAATTTATCCCGCAATTTCATCAAGATTCTGCATCAACTTGTGAGTTTCGATAAGGATGGCGATGATTTTGCGGTAATGCGAGATGTCGTCGAAGGTAAGGGTGCGGTTCTTGCGGTCCTTGAGCCACTTCTGGGCGGGTTGGTAGCCACCGATGTAGAAGTTCCAGGCTAGTTCAGGGACGTTGCCGAAATATTGCTGCTTGTTAATAAAAACTTTGCCGTAGTTGTCATCCCCGACTTGGTCGGGGATCTCCCTTTCAAACCGAATTTCGCTTACGGCATTGTCGCCTTCGATGTCGAAGGAGGTTGTCTGCGGAGGAATTTCTTCCATCAAGTGCAATTTGCGGAGCTTGTTGCCGATGGAAACGATGCGTTCAAAATCTTCCTTGTTTTCGGGATAAGGAATTCGCGGAAAATCAATTTTAAGGAATTCCTTATATTTTTCACGATAGGATGGAGTGTGGAGAACGCCGTAGATGTAATCGAAGACTTGCTCTGGAGTTGTTTTGAGTTTTGCACACTTGTCTATTTTGTGCCAAATTTTTTCGTCTAGATTGGGCTTGCGTGTTTCGCCGAGCTTTTCTTCACTTTCTGTTGGGTAAAGGTAGAGCGGGAAAACGTAAGACTGTTCCTTTGACTGCAAAGATATAGAATTTAAATCCGAAATATGCGTCGTCACAAAAATATGTTGAAAATCAAACGTACTTAATTGTCGACATATAACAAGAGAAATATTTTCTTTTTGAATAATATTAAAGTTTGTTTTATATCTTGGATAACCCATTATCCCTTTTGTTTTTCCAGTGTAATTTGTAAACCTAATGTCAAATGGTCTATAATCAATTTCATTCGTTAGAACTTTATTTTTTATTAAATCATTTTTAGCCAAGTCAAGTTGCCAATCTCTTCCATCTTTCACATGATACTTTTTTTGTAATTCTTGAATAGGCATATTAACAAAATCATTCTTCAAAGAATCAGCATCTTTTTTTTGATAAAAAATATTCAAATAATCTCTTTTTGTTTGAACACCTGAATTATAGTTAATTATTAATTCAGATAATTTAAACCCCTTTTTATATTCTTCCTGCACAGAAAAATCTTTAGGTACAAAGAAAAATTGCGGTGTGTGTGGAGAAAGTTCTTTCCAAGGAATATCGCTGAACGATGTTTTGGTCAAAAATGCATATTTTTCATAGCGTTTGCCGAAGAGCTCGTAGTGATATACTCTGGCTAGAGATCCTTCGACTTCGCCCTTGCGGGCATCGTTCAGGATGACACTCTGTTTTCTCTTAACAAAGATATTAATGCTTACGCCTAAAGTAATATCAAAGACATTCTCGTCATTTTTTTGAATAGTTTCACCCTTCTTTTGGCTTCCATGTAAATCAAGAATGTAGATTTCATCAAAAGTATCCATCAATGAATGTCTCATTTGCCGATGCGTTATTCCATCAATGAAACTGTTGTTTGAAATATAGGCAAGAATTCCTTCACCATTCTTTTCTACATAGTGTTGCCCTAAACGAATGAATTTAATATAATCATCATCAAGATTTATTTTTTTCTCATTTAGATTTTGTTTATATATTTTCAGAAGGTCCAAAATCCATTTACTTTTATTAGAACTACTATTGCTATACGGCGGATTACCAATCATTACCATTACGGGTGTATCGCGTTTGACAAGGTTTGCCTCGTTCGCTTCTTGCGCAAGCCATTGTGCAAACAATGTCCCCGTGTCGTGGTCACATTCTTCAAGGGAATTGGTAAGGAATATGCGAAGTCGTTTGTCCTGTCTTGCCTTGTAGCCTGTCTGCGCCAGCACCATGTCCAATTTCAAATGCGCAACGGCGTATGGAGCCATCATGAATTCAAAACCGTTCAGGCGCGGCAGCAGATGTTCTTCCACATAATTTTGCCAAGCGCCCTTTTGGTTTTCCATACCGGAATATATCTTGCGAACCACTTCGGCAAGGAATGTTCCCGTTCCGGTTGCCGGGTCGAGAATCTGAACTTTATGGTATTCTCGCGTTTCGTATTTCTTGTGGTCTTTGGTGCGATTGTCCGTATACAGATTCGAAGTCTGCCGAATCGTCACCTTACTCGTGTCAGCGAGACCATCGCTCAAACCAAAGCGCGTTTTCAGAATTTCATCGACAGCATTGACGATAAAATAAACAACAGGTTCTGGCGTGTAATAAACACCACAGGCCTTTTTCTGCTTGGGGTCGTAATAGCGCAGAAAATCTTCGTAGAAGTGAATCATGGGGTCGGCTTGACCCGTAGCCTTTCCAAAATTCTTCATGACCTTCGGCATGTCCGTCACCCGGAATGTTTCTGCCAGGTCATCTACAATCCATGCGATGCTTGTATCTACATCGAATGCGGCAACATTCTGGAAAACCTTGCGCAAGAACGGATTTGTCTTGGGAATGAGTGTCGCCGCTTCTTCTCGACTGAACGTGTCAGGAGTGTCGTCATGGAGCCTTGCCGCAAACATTCCATAGCAAATTGTCTGTGCATAAATGTCTGCAAATTGACGTTCTGTCAAATCGTGAATCAAGACTCTCTGAAAAGATTTCCATTGCCCCGCCAGTTCGCCCGTCTTCTCGCTATCGGTTTCAAGAGTTTTTTCTATCACTTCGGCAAGGAGGCGCGCCTTGGCCGCCATCATCTGCGCCAGCTTTGTAGAACTTGTAATCTTCTGCGGTGTTGATTCCGCAATGTGCGCCACCATTTCCAAAAACATCGGGACATTGGCATCAATCAGCGCAATTTTGTTCCCTTTGATTTCTGCAATGCGGATGTTTTGAGTTGGCATCCCGTTTTCATAAGCATGGAAATCAAGGTAATCTGTGAAAAGGATATGGTCTAGGGAGTTCTTGTAACGGTTGAACTGTTCCTTGTGCTGGCGGTTTCCATCCAGGTCGCTATCGCCGATGTCCTTTGCCTCTACGAACGCAACCGGAATCGATGTTGCGCCTTTCCCTTTCGCGATAATGTAGTCCGGCGCTCCGCACTGGATTCGGCTCGGTTCGTTGGTGATGGTGAATTTGGGGAGCAAGTCGCCAAGGAGTTTCGCGAGTGCAGGGCGGTAACTGTGTTCGGTCGCCTTGCCCGTAGAAAATTGCTTGGAGACCTCGTCGATGTACTGTGCGACGGCTTGAATCTTGCTCTTGTCCAAATCGACCATGGCGGCTCCAACGTTGCGAGAGCCGTTCCTTGTTTGCCGCAATTTCCACAAATAAAAAAAGGCGTGGAGTTGCAAGCACTTACTGGCTCTAAGGGCTACCACACCCTGTCGTACAATAAGCACAAACAACCCACGCCCCGATTGGGACGTGAGCGTTCGTCTTATTCTCGTACGACTTAAAAGTGGTAGTTTTAGAGCCAAGAATAAGAGACGAATCTCAAAATTTCCGGTCGCTCCGAACCATTCGGTACGGGGCTATGTCATGGGGAATGATAGTAAAAAAACAAGGAGAAATGACAATTAGAACCAGAAATAGACCGGTTGACCGAGTTCTTTAGCTTTTGTTAAAGCCTGCATCAACTTGTCAAAAGCCATTTTTTCCAATTCACCTGTTTTCTTTTCCCGAAATGTATCTGCAATGTTTATTGCAGCATCCACTTTTTCGGCAGGAATCTCCTCATCCTCATAGTGATCAATGAGCAAGTCCAACGTTTCGTTAAAAGCCATATAGACATCCCACAAAGTTTCATTTTCCGGGAGTTTCAGCCACCACTGAACGAAATCGTCAAACTCTCCGCTATTAGCGTAAGATTGCCAGCAGTCCGTATTCTCGTCAAAATTCCGCTTGGGGACAAGGATTATTTCATGCTGTTCCATTACATTTCGCTCCTGTATTTTATCCTAAAGTGGGTCAGAGCCTCTCGTTCCGCCTTAGGACGTCCATGTTGCTTTCCTTTTGCATCAATATAGTTATTGACACTCTCGCCCTTCAAGTCAAAATACGCTCTAAAGGGTTTCGACAAATCTTGAATACGCAAATACCCGCCCCCAATATCAGCCACAATGGAGACTTTACCTTCTTTGTCGCGCCATTCAACTTTATTGCCTTGAACTTCCGCCTGTGCTCCAGGCGCAAACTGATTTACGATATCGTTAATATTTACAGACATCCATTTTTCAGAATGCTCGAGACTTCTGTTCTTGCCTTGCACAATATTCTTCATTAAATCAGCATTTATCTGAGCAAGATCTTTTTGTTCTTGAACAGATTTAGAGTATGTATCTTTGGAATCCATTATGCGGCACTCCTTTCTAAAGATTCTTTGTAACAGCGAGTTCTATAATCTGAAACCACCATGTAAGGAACGTCTAATTTTTCAAGCATTTCTTCATATTCGCCCCTCAATCTTCCATAAATCATCAAAAAAGACGGTCTCGCAATTAACATTTTCGCTTTAAAAATGTAGTCATGCAAAGGATTATAGCGTTTAGCACAACCTAACGTACCAATAATATAAGGAATGTTTTTCGGATATGATTCAAGCACATACAAAGTCTGCAAACAACCCACCCGGAAATTCGGAAGAATCTTTTGTCCTGACAGAGCAACAAAAGCTGTAGCCAACTGCGAAAGCCAAATGTTGAATTTTTGCTTTTGAAGTGGCCAATTAATCCGTGGACTCAAGTCAAAACCACCAAAGCCATAGTAATTCCGATACAGGCCAATTTCATCAAATAGATTTTGCAACCGTCTCCGAATGAATTTATCATCGGCAAAAGAACAGAGCAAAGTCTCTTTCGGATTTTTGCAACAACGAATCCTTTGAATGGGTTCAATGAAGTGCAGGAGGTTCTTCAAGAATGACCTCCCTAGGAAATACGGGAAAACCGTATCGGTTAAATGGCCATTTCGCCATTTTTAGTTTAGCTCTCAACAAGAGAGCTAGTTCATATAGATTCTTGATTTTCATAAATCGTCCTTGTTTAGGCCATATTTTCCATATTCACAACTGGCCCATAGTTGTGAACAGGGAATCGGCCCTTATTCGCAACTTGCCACACATTATTTTTAGGAACAAAAAAGCGTGGTGTCGTATGCACTTACCGAACCTGCGGGCTACCACACCCTACCATACAATAAGCACAAACGACCCACGCACCTAATGGGACGTGAGCGTCCGTCTTACTCTCGTATGGTTTGAAAGTGGTAGTTTCAGGTTCGAGAATAAGAGACGAATCTCAAAATTTCCGGTCGCTCCGAACCATTCGGTACGGGGCTATGTCAACCGCAATATAGATTTTTGGAATGGCAAAAGATGACAGCCACATCCGTCCATGAGAAAAATGCGAAATTTTCCGAAAATCTCTTGACATCCGCCCCAGGAAAGTTTATATTTGTAGTGCACAAAAGAACACCAATAACAAAAAGTCCTGCCTTTTTATGCTTGTAGGCGGAAGGAGCGAACGATGAATAAGCGAGTGTCGCCTATTGGTAAGGCTGACGGAACAACTTTTGAAAACCTTGCAGAACGGGTAAAAAATGTCCATAACGCGACAAGTTCTGTTGCCAAGGGTGCCGTAAATCAGCTACTGACAATCCGAAATTGGGCTATCGGCTGCTATATAGTCGAATATGAGCAAGAGGGGCGCGACCGAGCCAAGTACGGGGCTCGCCTATTGCAGAATTTGGCGGATAAATTGTCCATCAAGGGGCTAGACCGTTCAATGCTTAGTGTTTGTCGGCTGTTCTATATCAGATATCCACAGATTTGTGAGACGGCGTCTCACAAATTGGAAATGATCGACAGATCTAGGGATTCTATCAATACCGTGAGCATAAGGAATATCGAAAAGAAACGCAACGACGAGATTTGTGATTCAGTGAATCACAAATTCATAACACCACCAGATGTTCTACTGACTTATTTGTCGTTCTCCCATATTAGGGAAATTCTTTCCATCGACGATCCAATGGAAAGGTTCTTCTATGAACTGGAATGTATCAAGGGCACGTGGAGCGTGAAGGAACTCCATCGGCAAATAGACACGAAACTCTATTTCAGAAGCGGGATAAGCAAAAAGCCAGAACTGGTGCTGCAAAGGGTAGAAAAGGGCGGTGTTAATGCAATTTTGTCGGTTAAAGATGCGTATACTCTTGATTTTTTAGATCTGGATGCCAAGGATGCGTTCTCCGAAACTGAATTAGAACAGGCAATCATGAACCACTTGCAAGAGTTTCTATTGGAGATGGGCAAAGGATTCTGCTTCGAGGCCAGGCAAAAACGCATTATCATAGACGACGAGTATTACTTTATCGATTTGGTGCTTTACAATCGTCTGCTGCACTGCAATGTGATTGTGGAGTTGAAGGTTGGCAAGTTCCGCATTGAGCACGCAGCCCAATTGAATGCCTACATCTCCTATTTCAAGGATTGCGAGATGGTGGACGGAGATAATCCCCCGATCGGAATTTTGCTCTGTACGGGAAAGGGACCAAAAATGGTCCAGTACGTATTGAATGGTATGGACGAGAAACTGTTTGTTTCGACATACAAGCTTCAGCTCCCCGACAAACAACAGTTAGAAAACTTTTTGATTAAGGAAGTGAAGGAGATGGGGCTGTAATCTTTGCCCTAAAAAAAGCCTAGACTCGCTTGAGCCTAGGCCTTGAAGGTGCATGATGTATTCTTTTGCGGTTTACTTGCGCATGACCTTGATGGTCTTGTTCAGACGGGAACCGTCGCGGGCCATTCCGCGGACGTTCACTATATAGACGCCCCTGCCGAAGGGTTGCAGATTCACCGAAGTGGTTCCGTCTGCGGTCAGTACATTCTTGCTGAGCATCGGATTTCTGCCGCCCAAGTCGGTTACGCGGATTTGAGCATTTGCGGGAATCCCATAAAGACTCACTATGTTATCCGCAATAGTGTAGTGGAAAATTTTCACAGGAGAGAACGTCGCAATCGAAGTCGTCGAAGAATCCGTTGCCGTCGAATCACCCGCGACAACAGATGTCGTATCGTTTTCGTCTTGTCCGCCCTGCGAAGCGTTCACGGCAAGTCCCTGCGTCACGCCGATGTAGCGGCTAAAGGTATCGCCCGCGTTGTCCTTCAGCGTAAATTGCACATAGCCCGCACCCGCAAAACTGTCGGCGAGTTTCACCGTCAACCTGGAACCGCTCACGGTCGCCGTCACGCCGCTCGGGGCCGACACGGTGTAGGTCCCGCCGTCGTAACCGCGGGTAAACTGCGAAAGGTCTATCACTTGGGTTTCGTCCTTCGCGAAGGTGTAGTGCGCGCGGGCCATCCATTCCAGGTAGCGCTCCAGTTCCGTCCAGCCATCGCCCAGGCGATCCCTGTTCGCTTCGCTAAAGTCACCGCTCTTCGACTTCGGATTGTACCCGTACATATTTTCCCACCAGTCGGGAAGTCCATCGAAATCGCTATCGTAATCGTCCGCCCAGCTCACACTCGGATACGGTTCCCAACCCTTGATGTTCGCCGTATCCTTCACGTCGGTTTCGCGATCGGGAATGCCCGCCATGCCACCCACGGAACCCTTCATGCTGTAGGTTCCGTTCTTGGTCTCGTTTATCACGCGTGTATCGTGATTGTCAAGTACCGGCATGCGCTGGCCCACATCGCTCAGCACATCCTTGTAGGCGGCCTTCGCACTCTGGACAGTCGCATACGAGGCAAAGAAAGGCTTGCTGTTCCAGGGTTCCCAATCCAGCACCTGCCCGCCTGAAAGCGAATACTCGCGACCGCAATTGTCGTTGGTGCCGTCGCAGGTAAACTTGCCGCCCGCAGCCTCGAGAATATTGTTGTGGTAGTAATACGCCTGCGAGCCCTTGCCCGTACCTTCGAACTGCGCGCGCAATGTATAGCCGTGCAAGGTAGTGGCGGCGCCCTCCTTGTAGTAATTGCCCACGAAGTTTACCTCGTGCGCACCGCCATCGGTCACGCGACTCACCCAGTTATAGACAACGTTGTTGAATATATCGAGGCGACCCGCATAGTAGCCATTCCCGTCGAGGCCACCGCCCAGGCTCCAGTTGCGGCCCGCATTATGCGCAAGCAGGTTGTGGTGGAAACTGCCGATATCGCCGCCGATAGTCGCCGCATACCCGTGTCCCGTCCCGACGGGGTAATTCTGGTGGTCCGCAATGTTCAGCGCTTCCGAAATCAGCGTGCGCTGCAGCGTAAGGTTCTTGCCGCCTCGGCTACTGAATGCTTCGTCAATCGTCCAGCTGATGCTCGCATGGTCCAATATGCTGTGGTCGCCACCGGTGAGCCCCATGCCGTCGTAAGTGGCACCGTAACCCAGGCGCACGCGCATGAAGCGGATAACCATATCCTTGCCCGTGAACCCGATGGGGGCGCTCTTGATGGTAATACCCTTGCCGGGAGCCGTCTGCCCCGCAATCGTCACGTAATCCTGATTGCAGACCAGGCGCGATTTCAGCTGGATCATTCCCGACACCTTGAACACGATGGTGCGCGGGCCAATTTCTGCCGTGCACGCCTCGCGCAAGGAGCCTGCACCGTCATCGTTCAGGTTTGTCACGTACACTACCTTGCCGCCACGGCCACCCAGGGCGTTGCGGCCATAACCTTCGGCACCCTCGAATGCCAAACGCCCCGGCTTGAACGACCAGACATTCCCTGCCGTGACCGTTCCGTTCGCATCGACCTCATCTACGCGCCAGTAGTATGTCTGGAGCGGAGTCGTACCACTCACCTTATACGAATTTCCAGATTGTTCGCCCTTGTAAACCGCAGTGCTCGAGGGCGTTGCCGCAAGCACAGCCGCCGAATCCGTCCCGAAATAGATGCGATGCTTTACGGCCGACTTCGCCGCCGTCCACGAAAGTGTGAGAGCGCCATTGTCGTGCGGCGCGTGATAATCCAGATCTGCAGGCGAAGGCCCTGTCGCCTGTGCCGCCGCATTGGGCACGTTCAGTTCAAAGCCGTTCAGGGTAACCGTACCCGTATTCAACTTTATCGCGGTCGAGGCACCCGTCCCACCCACATTAAAAGTCACGTAGGCAATCGCCGCCTCGCCTGTCGAGAGCGCACGATTCGTGGGCTTGACCGATGCCTGTTTCGAGTTGTTCACATAGACATCGATGCTGTTGCTTACCGCCGTCCCATCGACATTGTTCAGGTACAAAAGGAGGCTGTGCGTCCCTGCCGCAAGATTCGAGAAGGTGAGCGTAATCGCCCCACCGCCTTCGACCATCACGCCGTCGCACACAAGGCGCGCATAGCTCGGGGACTGCACCCCGGCCTTGTACCAATTCGCCTTAAGATTTCCGCTACCAGAAACATTCACCTTCACCCCCGAAAGGGACGTGTCCTTGGAGGAAACACCTGAAACCACCCAAGGCACGTAATTCGGTTCCGTAACCTCGCTCGAATTGCGGCCGCTCATATCAAAATCGACCTTGATAACGGGCGATGCGGCAAAGGCAAGCGCCGCAGAGAGGCCCAATACGCGAATAGAGTTCAAACATCCCATACAAAGCTCCTTTCTGCCCACAAAAATACCCTCGGATTTGCTCCGGGGGTAGGGTAAAAGAAATTTCCAGTTGTCCGCGGACTACGGCGGGCACCTGCGGTGCAAAAAAAAACGCCCCGGCTTCCGCCGGGACGTATCGTTTAGTTAGGAAACTACCGTTCGACTCTTACCTGCACCGCATTCTGCATCATGCGACCATTGAACCTGACACGGACCATGTAGACGCCCTCGGGGAGAGCCCTGATTTCGCGGGACAAGTCAGACGCTCCTGCCGGAACATTTCTTGCAAGGCGCGCCACCTGGTGGCCAGTCATGTCAAAGAAATCCACCTGGGCATACCCCGATTCGCGGGCAATCAGCGTACCATCTGCAAAATTCAGGTGTATTCCGGCAGCAATGCGAATGTTACCTGCAAAGTCGTCTTCTGCGGTGTAATCGCCACGGGTAAGCCCCGTCGTTCCCGAAGAGTCTCCCGCGACTTCAGCGCTCAAGGAGTCTATCGCCGAGAGTTGCGTCGAATCCTCAAAAAGCACCACGCCTTCGACATCAAAACCGATCTGGTCGACGTTCGGTGCACCCGCTTCTTCCAGCGATTTCAGATAAAGTACATTCAACCCCTTCTGGAGCGAAACACCCACCGAGACGCTATCCCAGGTATCCCAATCGGCAGTGGGCTTGAACGTCAGCGAACCGATCAGGTCTTCATTCATCTTCACCATAATGCGACGCGTATCCGTTTTGCCGTGGGCGTAGCGCAGCACCATCGTTGCATTCTTGTATTCCTTCGGCGAAACCAGGTGGTAAATGCCGTAGCTATCGAGACTGTTTTCGAAATCGTAGAATCCCGTGCCGCGGAAATTCTCGTGGTTGTCGGCAAAGGCTCCCTTTGCATCGGTCGGTACCGCCGCCTCGATATCGCTCCGAACCATAAGAGGAGCAGGCCCCGATTCCACGACACTCAGGATGGTGAATTTTCCGTTGCGAGTCGCTTCGCCAAAGTCAGCATTCCCGCCTTTCGTCGTAATCGTATAGGTAAACTCGCCCTCGACAACGGGAGTCCCGCTAAAATAGAGCGATGATGTCGTCGCATTCCACACGGCCGTCACGCCTGCCGGGAGCCCGTCAACATTCGCCCCGTCCGCATGCTGGATCGCGAAGGTGAACGGGACAATCGAATCACCCTTCACAATCACCTGGCTCGAACTACCTGCACCCTGCTTGACAATCGCGGCCGCCTTCGGCGTGTTGTCGCCTATCAGCACGATGTCCGACTTCGGGAACTTGCCCTTGTTGCCATGCAGCCAAAAGCCCAGATGCGGCGGCTGGTTGTAGGCGGTATTCTGCCAGCTCATGCCATTGCGGTAAACCGGGTCGTGCGCAAGCGTGTACATGCGATGTTCGGTAGGCGCGGTCGTTGTGTAAATGTAAAGCTTGGAGGCTCCATCGTGCAAGATGACTTCCTCGCGCCAGTCGCCCAGAATGTCACCGCTGAAATTCGGTGTCGCCTTGGTGGTATTGCAACTGTTGCCCTGCATCTGGAAAAGCGTATTGCTCTGTTGCTTTGCATGGTCCCACTTGCTGATGGTCGTATTGTCCAACAATTCGTCAAGCAGGTCACCATCCCAGTAGATACGGAAGTTGTAGGCGGGACGCTTGTCGGCCTTCCAGATTTTTCCCTTAGCCGTATAGGTGTTCCAGTTTGCAGCAGACCAAAGCTCATGTCCGCGGCTGTTGGAATCAACATCGCCCGCGACGCCGCGCCCGTTGTCCCCGGAGCTCGTTTCGCTAAAAAGCAACTTGCCGGTGCGGGCATCGTGCAAATCGTATCCGTAGGGCTTTTCTTCGTGGACCTGCCAAACCTCGAGGCCGTCGTTGTCGGGGTCCAAATCGCCAAAGTGGATTGCATCGCCGTGACCCTTGCCTGTGCGGTACATGAATTTCCCGTTGTGGTCAATGGCGCAACTTCCTTCAATGATTTCATCGAAACCGTCGCCATCCACGTCGCCTGCGGAAATGTTGTGATTGCCTTGCCCGTAACATTCCTGTCCGCTTGTTGCTGCGTTGTAATACCAGCGTTGCGAAAGGGTTTTGCCGTCCCAATCATAGGCGGTAATCGCCATGCGGGTGTAGTAACCGCGCTGGAAAACCATGCTCGGTTTCTTGCCATCGAGATAGGCATTTGTCGCAAGGAAGCGGTCGACGCGGTTCCCGTAACTGTCTCCCCAGCTCTTTACCGTACCGCGCCCTGGATTATAGGCGACTGTCGCCATTTCAAGTCCCGTTTCGCCGTTGAAAACCGTGAGGTATTCGTCACCGGTCAGAATGTATCCACTCGAATTGCGGTAATCGCTGGTATGTGCCGCATTGGCCGCTGCGCCCTTGCTCAGGTACTTTCCGCTGGCATCCTTCGTTCCCGGCGCAGTCTTTACGGCAAGTTCCGCCTTGCCGTCGCCATCGTAGTCACCCACGAGCATCTGCGTGTAGTGCGCCCCCGCACGGATGTTTACGCCCAGATCGATGCGCCAAAGTTTTTTGCCGCTCATCTTGTAACAGTCAATGATGACGTTGCCCGTCTTTCCCTTCTGGGAATTGTCCTTGGAATTGCTCGGATCCCACTTGAGAACCAACTCGAACTCGCCATCACCATCCACATCGCCCACGGCAATATCGTTGGGACTGTAGGTGTAGTCGCTACCGCCTGCAGGCCTGTCCAGGTTCACTGTCAAGAACTGCTCGCCCCACACGGGTACGGCATCGTCAGATGCAAGTTCCTTGCCGTTTATGACAGCCTTTACGGAATACCTGCTCGAGGCCGTCCCTTTCGCGTCGGTATAGTTGCTCGCCTGTGTCCCGCTGAGGCTCGCGATTTTCTCGCCATCGCGGTACAGGTTAAAGCCCGTCTCGGAGCCCTCGGTCCCAAGGACGCGCCAGCTGAGGAACACGCCCCCGCCGGTCTTAACCGCCACAAGCCCGCGGTTCAGCCATTCCATCTGGCGAGCCGCCTGCGACATGCCCACTCCAAGCGCGAGCGAAAGCCCAAACATCCACAACTTTTTCATCATCAAATCCTTTCTTTGAATTACAGGCCCCGCACCACCGGGAACCTGCACCTATAATATATCTCCGGCACTCCAAATAGTACCTTCACCACCATACTTCCGGTTGTCCATAGACAACGGCGGGAACACAACAAAAAACTTCGGCAAGCAACGCTTGCCTCGCGCATACGCGAGCGTATGCGTTAAAACAAGTTTCTTCGTGGGCACCTGCGGTGCTTTTTGTTACTTCGCAAAAACGGGCTGTCGGGCCTTGCGCAAACGCATTTCCTTTACCCGCGGGCTGTCCGCAGTTCCCAACAGGCGACCGCGCACATCGTAAACCTTCGCGCCACGCATATCCTGCAGGCTGCGTCCCGTTTCAACGCCATTGCGAACCGCAAAAGACGTGGTCGAAGAATCAGGATCTTCCACCTGGATTTGCGTGCTGTCGCCCGCCACGCTATTCACGGAAACCGAAAGCAGGTCGACCACACTCTTCTCACAAGTAAACCCGAGCGACATCTCGGCAGTCGATGCGCCCCTGTTTACCGCCTTGTAGTGATACGCCTTGCCATCTTGCGCCGTGATGCGGGCCGAGTAGGTAACGACATCCTTTTCGCGCGAGACATCCATCACCACTTCGGCGTTGCGCATGATGCCAGCGAAATCGTCCCAGTTCCAGTCGAAATCGTAATCGAACGTCCCCGCGTTATCCATCGCAAAGGCATCGGCACGCAACAGCGTCGTCGCCCCGCCGGCAGTCGCACGCACAATGTAATTGTCCCAGTTGTTCACCTTGTTCGCATCGGCAAGCCCATAGACCGGCTTGTTTCCGTAATTCATAAAGCGGAATGTTGCGCTAAAGTCGCCCGAGACCTTGTATTCAGCCGTCTTCTGCGCATTGAACGCTACATTGTATTCGCCACCGTCGTTTATCGTACCCGCCACGATGCGATTTTCAAGCGTCCCGTACGCAACACGGCTCAACTCGAGCGACGCCGCGTCGGCACCGAGCAATATTTCGTAATCACCAACCGGTGTCCCCGTAGCCGTAACCGCATACACTAGCGAGTCGGATCCATCCTTCGCCGCACCGCGCAAGAACGCATACACATTTATCAGGTAGCCGTCCTTTTCTGCACGTAGGCGGACTTTTGCACCGTCGTACATCTTCTTGAAGGCATCCCAGTTTTCACCCCAGGCATTCCAGTAGTGCACCGTATTTTCGCCACCGAGCGTTTCCACGGAATAGCCGTCGGCACGCAGGTACCACATGTCGCCACCGTTCCTAAAGACGAGCACCCAGTTGTTCCAGTTTTCGGCTCCGCTCTTTACCTTGTTCCTGAATTCAAATTCCGTGACAAAGTTCCCGCTTACCTTCACGGACTCAAATTCGTCATAGGCATCCCATGCCATGCTAAAGTCATTTTTCCCAACGACCTTCACGCTGTCGCCGTAATAGCGGGCATCCTGCAGCACTTCGGTTTTCGGCACACGGTAACCCCAGAAGGCACGGTTCCCCGCCTTGTTCATCGCCGAGAACGTAAGCGTCCGCTTGCTCATATCGTTCTGCAACTGGTCAAGCACCACGCCCTCGTAGACAGTTCCACCCAGAGTAAGCGTCACGTAGCTCCGGCCCTTCGCATAGTCGTAATCCCAGGTTCCCGTGTAGGCGCCTGTCACCGTACCGTCGGCATTGAGCTGCATGTCCTGTTCCTGGTTCACCGCCACGGAATCTTCCCAGGTCTGCGGGTTGTTCCTGGGCGGGTTATGCATAATCACCTTGTACGGGCCCGCGATATCGCTGCGGTCGAGCGCACGCGCCGGTAGCCCGTAACCCTCGTGATACTCAAAAGGTGCCGCCACAATCCAGCCCATCCTGTTAAAGAACAGCTGGTGAGTCTCGACATTGTGCCAACCCGTATGGTTGTTGAACTTGCGGTGATAAACCAGATACATGCCGCCATCGTCGTCGCGCAACAGCGAATTGTGCCCATCCGCAATTTCGGCACGGTCCTCGGCCCAGAAACTCCAGCGGTAATTCGCGACAATCGGGAATCCGCGGTCGGTATTGCCCCAATAGTTCAGGATAAACTTTTCAAAAATCGCAGGAGTCCCATCCACATCGACATAGGGCCCCTTCACGTCCTTGCTGCGGAACACGCGCATGGTGTAGCCGCCCTCGGGCGAATAGAACCCGTAACTCACGAACAGGTAGTAGTAGCCATTGCCATCCGCATCCTTGAAATACTGGATGTACGAACCCTCGCCACTCACATAATAACCGCCACCCACGTGGATGCCCATGTAAGGGTCCTCGAGCATCGAAGTCCCGCTCCACTTGGCAGCGCCGTTGTTCCCGTACTTGTACGAATAGTCCCTGAGACCGGTAGACTCATCGAGCTTGACCAGGAAAAGCCCGCCGCTCCACGAACCGTACAGGAGCCACAGGTTTCCGTCCTCGTCGTAGAACACGTTCGGGTCGATGCAGCTGGAACCATAGCCGCCATCCCACTTGCCCAAATTAGTGACACCGTTGTTCGCGATATAGTAACGCTCGTCGATTGTCGAAGAACCGGTCACCTTCGCGTAGTCGGCATTGGCAGCAGAACCCGCCGTCTGCTTGTCCATCCCGCCGTAGACGACCGCACCCTTGTACTCGTACGGCCCCTCGATCTTGTCGGATGTCAGGAGCACAATGGAACTTTTCCAGTCCTCGCCCGCCATCGAAAAGTACAGGCACCACTTTTTCAGCTTCTTGTTCCACACGATATCGGGCGCCCACAGGTTCCCCTTGGCGGTCGCGGAATTCGTATGTTCCGCATAGTCGGCTTCCGCCTTGAACACGCTGTAGTAATCGTCCCTGGCCTCGTTGCCAGTGACATACACCGTGCCGCCCCTCGAAAGCTGCGGCGTAAACGGGGTCCAGTCCAGCATATCGCGGGAATATGCCGCCCCGTTCATGGTCCCGAATATGTAATAATACTTCGTCCGCGACTTGGCCGCATCGTTTTCAGGATACGAATTCCCGCCCGCGTCCTTATAGACCACAATGACGGAAGGATCGTGAACGGCGACCGAGGCCGCAAATGCGGCAACAGCCGCGAGAGATAAGGCGACACACGCCGCCCTGAATGTTTCCAATACACCCATACCACACTCCTTTCCAGAGAATATAAAAAAATCTACACTTTTTTCAATTAAAAGTCAATAGTTTTGCAATATTTTAGGATGATATGGTGAGATTTTAACAACGTTTTGCTTAAAAAAAGTCCACATTATTAAAAACAAGAAGCCGAGCTCAAGGCCCAGCTTGTATAAGTGGAGATTCCGCAACGAGTGCGGGACGACAATGTCGGTTAGAGATGCTCGCGACGCACTCAGCCCGCGACTAAGGAACTTCCACAGAATCCAGAATCTTCTGCACGACGGTTTCAGCGGAGACTTCTTCCGCTTCGGCCTCGTAGCTCAAGATAATGCGGTGGCGGAGCACTTCCATCGCAACGGCCTTCACGTCTTCCGGCGTCACGTAGGCACGGCCCTGGATAAACGCATGGGCCTTCGAAGCCTGGGCAAGGCCGATGGAGGCACGCGGAGAGGCGCCCACTTCCACAAAGCCCACCAGGTCGCTACGCTTGATGCTGCCCGGATCGCGGGTCGCAAGCACCAGGTTCACGATGTATTCGCGAACGCGTTCGTCCACGTACACCTGCTTCACCAGCTGGCGGGCGGCCAGAATATCTTCCTTCGTAGCGACAGCCTGCGGTTGACGGAGACCCGCACCGGCAACGGCGTCCAGAATCTTCATTTCGTCGGCCTTGTTCGGGTAGCTGACCTTCACCTTCAACAGGAAACGGTCCACCTGGGCTTCCGGCAGCGGATACGTACCTTCCTGCTCGATGGGGTTCTGCGTGGCAAGCACCAGGAACGGCTCGTCCAGCTTGAACGTCTCGTCACCGATGGTGATGTGGCGTTCCTGCATCGCTTCGAGAAGCGCGCTCTGCACCTTCGAGGGAGCACGGTTGATTTCGTCGGCCAGCACCAGGTTCGTAAACAGCGGGCCCTTGCGGGTCTCAAACTTCGCTTCCTTCGCGTTGTAAATCGTGGTACCCAGCAAGTCGGCAGGGAGCAGGTCGGGAGTGAACTGGATGCGCTTGAAGTCGAGCGACACGGCATCGGCAAAAGCCTTCACCGCCGTCGTCTTGGCAAGACCCGGCAGGCCTTCCAGCAGCACGTGACCGTCCGCCAGAATACCCGTCAGAATGCTTTCGACCAGAGCCTTCTGGCCAATCACCGTACCTTCCACTTCACGCAGCAAATTCATGCAGAATGCGCTCTGCTGGCGCACCTTTTCCGAAAGTTCCTGAATATCCATTTAGTTAACCTCTTCTGTTTTCGCGAATTAAGATACAAAATTCCACGGAAAAAGGCAAATGGGACTGAAAAGTAGTTAGTGATTAGTGATTGGTGGTTAGGAAAGGGGGAGGCGTCCCCCTGGTTGCAGCCGCTACGCGTCTTCCTCCACCCCCTCGCCTAGGGGGGCACCCCCTAACCCCCCCCCCAAAAAGTGATTATTCCTTTAAAACCCAAACATCTCGAATAAAACCTGCCTCGGATTCACACAGAAGTTTATCATTAGAATTAAATCTTGAAAAATCAAACATTGCCTTTTGTTCGCCGAATTTAAATACCAAGGAATCAACACCTTTTATCCTATGTAGGTTGTCATCAACAACACGGCATATTATAGGTTCTTTCAGATTTGACTTTACATAAACCACATTACTGTCTGGCATCAACCTTAATAGAAAGTAGTCTTTTCTTGCCCATGTTTCCAAATCGACATAAATTTTTTTCAAACTGGGAGAATCCCCCAAAAAAGAATATAAGCCGTCGACTTGACTAGCCATACACCGATTATCTTTTTTATAAAAAATTCCCCGAAGATTTCCATCATACATGGCAATTCTTTTGACCATCGTTGTTTCTGGTGAAAAACTTTCAAGGGCCGTTTCAATTCTGAAATACTCTGTCGTATCAGCAATGGAGTCCCTCAAACGCCGTTCCCACACATTTGAATCTGTCGCCCACGTTTTTTGCGATTTTGATTGCAAAGAATTCCTTTTATAACGGATTGTTCGTAAAACAAACCAGGAAGAATCACGTTTTACCTTTTCTAATCGAACTAGGTATTCGGCTCTCGGGTAGTCACCTATTGAGTAAAGATAGATTTGATCATTTCCTGCACAAATAGAATCAATGGCAGATTTGATTACACTATCAGTTGAATAACTCGGTTCATCATAAAGATTTATAAAACGGCCAACAACCTGAATAGAATCACTTTGTGAAATTAAAACTTCCCGATTTTGCAAAGACTCCGGATGGTTCGAGCACCCCACAAACAGCAGGGCACACACCATCAACACAATCCATAAAATTCCGCGAGCCATTATCTATAAAATAGAATATCTAGGCAAAAACCGAATTCATTCCATCCAACAATTTGCAAGCTTTATCATATAAAACAAACCATATTCCCCGCGCGGGGAATATGGTCTACGCTATCATTTTCCCGGCGCCGGGAAAATGATATTACTTTTTCTTCTTTTGGGGTTTCAAAAGCGATGCATCAGCCCTTTTCAAACGGCGAGCCACCTTCTTGACATCCTCGCTTGCAGGCAACTTTTCGGGAACGATGCCACGATCAAGGAGCATCTTGCGGACGGCGCGATTGTTGTCCACATGTTCCCTCTCGATTCTCTTTTGTCCGAAAAGATTCTTGGCCTGCGTCTTGACCGAAGTCATCTCGGCGGCAAGGTCCTTCGCCTTGATGCTTACCGTAGGCAAGAAGTCTGCCAGCGGACGGCTTGCAGGTACGTTATACTTTCGCTTCAAGAGATTCGTATCAATGTTGAACAGCGCTTGGTCGCCCTTGGAGCGGATGACAGCAAAGCCCTTGCTATCCACTCCACGTTCAAACAATACTCCAGAAAGCACCTTTTCGGTATGAGCAAGTTTTTCCCTCGCCTGCACACGTTCCAGTTCGCGAATGCGGCCTTCAACAATTTCCGCTACACGAGTCTGCACAGCAAAGTAATTCTGTGCAAATGAGATTTCCGGCTTGCGCGAATCTCCGTTCTGCGCAATCAGGTAGCAGGCGTAACGCGTGAGCATATAGTCAGACACTTCTCGAACAGAACCACTACCAAGGGAGACCATTTTCCCGGCGCCGGGAAAATGGTTCTCAGCGATTTCTCCCGCATTCTTGCAAGCCTCCATCGCCTTATCAATAGCGTTCTGAAAACGCTCCCACTTGGTATAACCAAGTAGCGTACTCAGGTCGCGCGCACTCCAGCATTCCACCCCCTGGTATTCGCAAGCAATCGCCTCGAACTTTTCGAACAGGGTCTTGATTTCTTCGGACTTCATTGTCGTCTCCTTTTGGTCGCATTCTGCGACCGGTTAATGTTTAGAGACGTCCTTGTAAAACCGAAACCCGATTAAAACAAACGTGCCCAGGCCGAGAGCAGCGGAAATAAACTTGTTTATTTTCATTGCCGAGGCCAAACGCGTTGCGTTATAAACGCAATAACGCACCTCGCCTTTCCATAGCGAGATGCGTTCAGGCATTTAATGTACCAAAAACTTAAAACGCAGACAAGTAGTTCAACAAAATTTTACAAATACAGTCCGAATCGGACATCGCACTTGACGCCGGCAAAATCGGCGTAGTTCATCCAGACGGCGCAACCGGCGCTCACCCCGTTAATCAGCACGTCCTCGTCTTCGATGATATTCTTGCGGTTCTGCAATGTATGTTCGTAGCGCACGCCCACTGAATAATGGTACAAGGGTTCAACACGATCCTCGCTATCGAACGGCCTATAAGATGTCACGCCCATGCCGACTTCGGGCGCAATTTTCCAGATGCCGTTCATGTCGATTGGCGGCCTGTAGAATAATTCCCCATTGAGGAAGTACACCGACGCATTCGCTCCCCCGCCCATCATTGCGTAAAACTCGCCAAACCGGAAAACAAAGCCGAAAACAAGGTCCAGCCCGAACATCACCTCCCTATCTTCGGCGACAAACGGAGCAGTCAAGGACAATCCCAAATAATAGTCCTTGTAGTTCCGGTTTTTCTCGTTCCACTTTTTCCTGTTCTCCTTGAGTGTGCGTTCCCTCTCCCGTTCTCTCGCCTCGCCTGCACCTTTCTCGTCTGCCGCCTTTCTCCGCTGGCATTCCGTATCGTCCTTGTCGCAAGAAGTCGCCCAATCAGCAAGGCCCAAAATCACCTCCAGTACGGTAGGCTTTTCGTCCTCGCTATATGATTTTGAAGAACCCGCCCATGCCGGAAAAACAAGCATGCACACGCATACCAGAATCATCCGCAAATTGTGTTTAGGCGAGAACATAACTAACCCCCATATTCATGAAGATATATTAACGCACTTGAAAATGAACGTAGGTTATCAGCAAATTCAGTGCGCTCGTCGGAACTTATTTCTTCTTCGCTTTCCATTGAACTGCGCCACCACATGGTCACGAAACTTTTCAGAACTCGGCATGGATTCCTCTCAACTTTTTTCACAATATAAAAAATTAATTTGTATATTCTCCCTATGCTCAACTACGTATTCCTCATCCTCGCCATTGTCGCGGAAGCCGCCGGCACCACGCTGCTCAAGATGTCGGAACAGTTCACCAAACTCGTCCCGTCCATCGCCTCGCTCGTCTGCTACGTGGCGTCGCTTTACCTGCTGAGCCTTTGCCTGCGCACCATCCCCATCGGCATCGCGTACGCTACCTGGTCGGCGCTCGGCATCGCCCTCATTACAATAAGCGGCATCTACTTTTTCAAGCAGACGCCCGACTTGGGCGCTATCATCGGGCTCGTCCTGATTATTTCTGGTGTAGCGGTCCTGAATCTATTTTCGAAGATGGATATCCACTAGGTTCACAGAACCTTTTCCATGTACACGCATTCGAATGTGTCATGATGGGCTTTACCGCTTTCGTTGAAGCGGTAGCCCATTTTTTCATAGAAGCTTGCGGCATTTACGCGGCTCGAAATCTCGATTTTCTTGACGCCAGCCTCGCACATCCACTTCTCGGCCTCGGCGACAACAGAGCGGCCCAATTGCTTGCCGCGGTATTCCGGCAGCACCACGACACGCCCGATTTCGGCAACACCTTCGCGAAGCTCGAACCAGCGGCATGTCGCCACCGGATAAATACCATCTAGCGCCAGAATGTAATGGCAGTTTTCGCCATCATGGGCATCGACTTCGGCATCGAGCGGAATCTGGTACTTGCGCATCATCGCAGTCATGCGCACGTAGTAGACGCCAGCGCGCTCACATTCTCTTGAAACCCGGATAATTTTCATTGAAGGTCCGGCTAATCTTCGTCTTCCACAATACCCATGAGTTTCATGGCGCCTTTCCAGGTTTCCTTGTTTTCGAAACCATCGCGCTTGCCGCCGCCGTAGCGGGCGTGCGCGAATTCTTCCACAAGCGATTCCCAACCTTCGAGCTTGCCGTCCTTCACAAGCGTATCAAGGTTCACCGCGGAGGCGGCCATTCCGAATTTACCGGCCACGCATTCCTTGCAAATGCTTTCCAGCTCCAAAAGCCACTCACGGCTGTCAGCCGTATTCACTCGCTGCTTCAGGACCATCATTTTGAACCGCAGTTCCGCGGCAGCGGAATTCTTTGCGGCGACCTCGGCTGCCTTTGCCTTGCGGCGACGCATGCGCCACACGGCCGCCACGGCAACGCACGCCCCAACGCACAGTCCCACGGCAAACGGCACCGCATTGAACTGCTCCGACACGCGCACCGGTACCGGTTCCGAGCGCATCTGCAACGGTTGCCCCATCTGGGTCGGTATTTCGAACCGGAGGGCGGGAATATTCAGGCTACCCGTATCCTGGGCAACAAGTTTGTATGTAAAGGTGATTGAAGCGACTTCCTTGCCGTCCTTTACCGATCGCGAGGACTCCTGCGAAACACCCACCTGCGCAATGCCCTTGGCGGTCGCCGTGCTCGTGGGCATTACCAAAAGGGCAGACCCCTGCACACTCCAACTGACTGTCACGGGGAAATCAAAGGTGTCGCCCACCGTGAGCGGGCCCACCGCCCCAGCCGTCACATGGATGCCCAAGTCCTCCGCCGTCGGCATCGGCAGGGCGGCGGCGCTGTCCAAATCCGTTTCTGTATTCAAGCTATCTTGTTCCATACCGCCGAATATACAAAAAATCCGCAGTCCAGAGACCACGGATTTCTAAAATGCAAACTAGAGGCTAGAAAGTCTTTGTGAACATGCCGTTCAAAAGTTCGCTGTACAGCATCAGCAAAATATCTGTAAAGTAGCTGTTGGCGTTGTTGGTAAGGCCCGATGCATTCACGAGCTTTGTACAGTCTTCAAGCCATTTGGAATTGGTGCCTATACCCGTTGCGCACCACGCTGCCAGCCATTGCGTGGGAACCGAGGTATTCTTTGCCACATCGGCGCCCTCGGCCAAATTCCAGGAATAGTTGATGGCCAAGGCTGCACTACCGGGGTCACCATTCGACTTCGCCACAATGAAGTTGTTCAAGACGGTGAGGACACTCAGGGCGCGCGGATCCTGGAACCAGTAGTAATCCCAAGCAATGCGCCACGGAATGCGCACGGATTCCTTGTTGAAGGAATGGTAGGTGAAGCCGGTCTTTTCGTTACCGGCGGCACCATTAGGCGGATTGACCGAGGTCAAGCCAATCAAACTCCAATCCGGGAAAACGCCTGTACCTGCGGCCTGCATCTTTTGCATGTAGTCGTACATGGCATTCAGCACGGCCTCCCACTGGTGAGTTCCATCGTACATGGCGAACAGGCGCAGTGCCACCGGAGAGAAATAGCTCAAGTTGTAGGTAATCGGCTTCCCGTTCTTGCCATTCCACATCGAAGTGTTACCCGACATAATCATATATGTCCCCGGTTCGATTTCCTCGTCCCAAATGGCCTTCGCAATAACCAAGGCATCGTTCAAGTATTCTTGATTTTGGGTCTTCTGGTACATCAAAATAAGCGATGTGGCAATATCCAAATCGGCGTCCGTAGCACTGGAGTTGTCCACAAGGTCAAATGTGAAAGACCTCGTAATCCAAGGCGTCAGGTTCTGGTTGTTGTACGCCCTGTAACCACGGGAGTAGTTCCACAAGCGATTAAAGGTCTCTGCATCGTTTTGGAACGCGGAGATAAGCATGCCATAGCCAATGCCTTCCGACACGGTACAGGCTCGAGACTTCATCGCACCCGAAATTTCGGTTTTGCACTGGTTATTGGAAGCCTGGGTAGACCAAATCACACGGCCTGCCGCAGCGTACGGACCATTGAACACATACGAAAAACCGCTGGCAAAATCAACATAATACTGGGATTCCGCTTCCAAGGTCACATAGTGGAAACCCAACCACGAAGGGTACAAACCAATAGGAACATTCGGGTTAGCCACAGAAGCAAGGGCGGCAACCGTACCTGCAGGCGTCGACGGAGTGGTCCCCGTAGAGGAGGCAGGGACTGGACCCGCCTGCGACATAGGGGTAGAGTTGAACGGATCAACCGGAGCAGCCGCGCTATCGGATTCGCCGCCACAAGCCGACAGGCCCAAAGCCAAACTTGCCATTAGCGGTATCAAATATTTCTTGGTGTTCATAAAAACCTCTAATTTTGCTAATCTCGCCATAATATATATTCAAATAGCCCATTTCGTGGCAAAAAGAACTAAAAAATAGCCTTGTGCATCCCCAAATTTGAAACAAATCACAGCAAACCGGCACTTTTCACCACAAAACATAAAAAAGGCCGCCCACAGGGCGCCCTTTTTAACACCGAGACCGAGTTCAAGAGAAGCCGGAACATCAACCGTATAGACGATGCAAATGCCACCCCAAGTGGAAGCATTGGCCGGTTCGGCAGGACCACCGGAGGCGGTCGCAGTACCAGCAACATTGAAACCTATACCGACACACTCCCTATTTAAAGGCCCTTGCGTCTTCACATAATTAATTTATATAAAAAACTTCTGCGGCACAAAAAAAAGACCGCCCTAAAAGGACGGCCTTTTTAAAGTGTCAGTCAAGGATTACTTGATGATGATCTTCTGGCTGAAGTCGACGGACTTGCCAGCGACGCGGACCATGTAGACACCGGCGTCGAGAGCAGAGAGGTCGAGAGAAGAAGAAGCATCGATAGAGCCCTTAACAACGATCTGGCCCTGGAGGTTCATCACTTCGGCGGTAGCAACGGACTTGATACCGGAGAAGGAGAGGGTACGACCAGCGAGCATAGCCTTCACAGAGGAGGCAGCGCGGACGGCCTTGATCGGAGAACCTCCGTTAACGCTAGCAACAGCGACGATGTTGAACTGACCAGCGGTAGCATCGGCAGCCTGGATCTTGAACTTCACAGAAGCGAGAGAAGCGCCAGCTTCGGCACCAGTCACCTTGCCCTTGCCCCAGCCAGCCTGGTTGAAGCCAGACCATTCGGTGCAAACCTGCTTAGCAGAAGCGGACTTCGGGAGGCTCACGAACGGGTTGTCGTAACCGATTTCGGCATCCTTGTCGTCGCCAAGACCAAGTTCCAAGGTAGCAGGAACATCAACCGTGTAGGAGATGCAAAGGCCACCCCAAGCGGAAGCGTTGGCCGGTTCGGCAGGACCACCAGAGGCGGTTGCAGTACCAGCAACGTTGAAGCCAATGCCGACGAACGGCTTGTAGGTCAGAGTACCGGCAGCAAGGGCGAACGAACCGCAGACACCACCGCATTTGTCAATGACGGGATCGAGGGCGTTGTCGCTATATTCGTTACCGAGAGCAACCGGCCAAGTGATTGTGGACTGACCGCCATCGGCGTCGTCAGCGTAGTTATACCAGTAACCGGCAGTTTCGGTGCCGTTGTCGAGACCGGTATTGACAAAATATTCGCCATCAGCACCAGACCAGCTCATTGCGGAAGCAAAGCCGGCAGCAGCGAGGATAGCTGCAGCGGAAAGGATTTTCTTATTCATAATTCTCTCTCTTGTTAATTGTTATACCCCTAGGGGCGGTTTGATGGTAATATAGTTTATTTTCTCGATGTTTGCCAATTTTTTTTTGAAAAGCAAAAAAAATGTAAGCTACATCTCATTTTGACTAGGAACACAATGCTTCAGAGTCCTTTGTTCTTTTTTTTTTACAAACAGCGGCCGTTAATCCATTGCAAACCAATGTGTTAGAGGTCACAAACGGCTCCTTCGCAACTTTTTTATTACTTTCAAGTCCCCCAAAAGCCTTTTGGGGAAATCTATTTTCACTATTATGTGTATAGAGAGAAAAAAACTACTCGGCACGGTCCTCGCGGCCGGAGCCATTTGTGCATCAACTGCGGTTGCTGCACCCCAATTCCCATTCCCGCAGCAAGTCACCTATAAGTATGGGCACACAGCCACCTTTGTGGACCCAGCTGTCATCCAGAGCCATTTTAACGACTGGAAGGGAGCCTGGTACAAAGACATGGGTGACGGCACCGCCCGTATCATTAGCCCCAACGATAGTACCGAGATGTCGGTCTCCGAAGGCATCGCCTACGGCATGCTCATCATGGTCTACATGTCGAGCAATAACGGCGACCACCAAAGCGAGTTCGACAAGCTCTGGGCCTACTGGAAAAAATACTCCAAAAACAACGGCGGCATGAACTGGCACGTGAACAACAACTCGGGGCGCGCCGACGACGGCACCGCCACCGACGCCGACCTGGACGCCGCCATGGCCCTGGTCATGGCAAGCAAGCAGTGGGGCAAGGACTCCTACCTTTCTGATGCCAAGGCCCTCATTAGCTGGATCAAGAGCAACGACATGGAGAGCGACGGTCGTGTCAAGGCTGGCAGCAACTGGAACCCCGCCCTCAACTCGAGCTACGTATTCCCTGCCGCATTCAGGCTCTTCAAGGATGTCACCAACGATTCCTTCTGGGAAACGGCGATTACAAACAACTTAAAGCACGTTTCGCAATGCCAGAATGCGACCACAGGGCTTATGCCAGACTGGTGCGACTGGAGTTCACACAAGGCGACCTCCACGGGCGCAGCCGTTTCGGGCGGTTCAGGCGGCTTTTACGACGACGCGGCCCGCACCCCGTGGCGCATGACCATGGGCTACCAGTGGTACGGCATTGAGGATGCCAAAAAGATCAACGACAAAATCGTAGGCTGGCTCGACAGAACGACCTATAGCAACGCAAGCCTCATTTGGCCCGGCTACAGCCTAGACGGTGCCTCCCCCTACAACATGTTCGTCACATCGACCTATGTAGGCGGTCTAGGCCTCGCCATGGCGTCTGCCGACAATCCCGGCTACTATCTCGAAACCATTTACGACGCCCTAGGGAACACCGTAGGCAAAAAGAAACCCGCCGACGGCAAGGGCGAAGCCTACTACCCGGCAACCTTGAACATTCTTTACTTGCTCTCGATGAGCGGCAACATGCCCAATTTTTACGACATGAGCGGCCTCACCAAGTATACCAAGACCGAAATGCGCCAGCCGCAGACGCCTGCGGGTACGCTCTTGCCCGTTAACGGCACGGCGAGCATCTCGGGCTACACCGGCTGGGGTGCCTATGGCGACAAGTTCGGCGTAACCGTGGTACACCCGGATTCCGGCAGTTCGGGTCTCTTCCAGCAGGCAGACGGAAGCGTTGTCGGCGCCATCGAGTTCCGCATTGCCCCGGAACCCACCTACGACGCCACCGCCGATTTAAAGTACCCGTTTGCGGGTTTCGCCCTCTCGTTCGACGAGAACGATAGCTACTACGACCTTTCCAACATTGCCAAGATAGTCATCAACTACAAGAGCCAAGGTGTTATCCGCTTTGCCATTTTGGACCAGCAAACGCAGCTGGACGGCAACGAAGGCGGCGAACCGGGCATTTACCTGCACCCTACGGACAATTACACTACGCTTGAAATCGACGTCACCTCGGCGAACTTCGCCACCAGCTACGACGCCTTTGTCAAAGACAAGTTCGTGGTACCTTCGTGGGTTACCACCATCCTTTCGCACGATGACGTGATGAAGGCGGTACGCGGTTTCAAATTCGAGCCGAAAATGCAAAAAGGCGGTTACGGAGCCATTTACCTGAGACAGTTTGACATATACGACAACACAGGCAAGCTTGTCACCACCTTGAGGAACCCCAACGCCGGACTCAAGCCCATTGCAGCGAACAAGAACGGTCTCTCCTTGAACGGGAAAACCCTCCAATACGCAGGTCTCGGCAAAAACGCAAGGCTCGAAGCCTTCGACTTGAACGGAAATTTGGTCAAAACGCTAAAAATCAGCGGTTCCGGTGCAATTGAGGTAGGAAACCTGCTCCCCAGCAAAGGAACTTACATCATCCGGCTTTGTGACAAGTCTTACACAAAAACCCTGCGTATTCAGCGGTAAACAGAAAAAAAGGTCCCCTAAAATTCATTTTTGACATAATAAATTATCTTATAGTAAAAAATCAGGAGTTTTTATGAAATTGAGTAAGCTGCTCCCTTGTCTTCTTTCCTTGGCGGTCATCCCGGCATTTGCCAGCGCCACGACGGCAGTCCCCAAAAAGGTCGGCCCTGTTAGCTACTATGGCGCCCTCCACACCAGCGGCGGCAAAATCATAGGCGAAAAGAACAACCAGGAAGTCATGCTCCGTGGCATGAGCCTTTTCTGGTCTGACGCAACGGGCCTCCCGTACTACAAGAAGGACGTGATCAGCTGGGCTGTAGACAACCTGAAAATGGACGTGTTCCGTTTTGCCATGGGCATTACCTGCTATAGCAGTACCTCGCAAAAATCCAACGGATGCGTCGACAGCGCAGACTCCCTCTCTAGCGGCTACTCCTACGCCACCTCCCCCGACAGCTACAAGACCATCGTCGACAGGATGGTGGAAGCTGCCGTCGAGAACGACGTGTACATCATCATCGACTGGCATAGCCACCGTGCAGAATACGAGCAGAGCATGGCGAACTCCTTCTTCAAGGAAATCTCGGCCAAGTACGCCAAGATCCCGAACGTGATCTACGAAATCTATAATGAACCCGTCAACACAAGCTGGGGAACCATCACAAGTTATGCAAACCAGGTTGTGCCGGGCATTCGCGCCAACACCCAGAACCTGGTTCTCGTCGGAACCCCGAGCTGGTCCCAGTTGACCTCTTACGGTGGCGTCTCCGGCACCAACATAGGCTATGTATTCCACTTCTACGCCGGCACCCATAAGGTGGGATCTTACGGAAGCCGCATCACGGCGGCCAAGAACAGCGGCAGCCCGGTGTTCATTACCGAATGGGGAACCGTCAATGCCGACGGCGCCGGTAGCGCCGACCAGGGCGCCACGAGCGACTGGATGAATTTCATGGAACAGAACAAAATCAGCAACTGTAACTGGAGCTTGCGCCAGACGAACGGCAAGGAAACCTCCGGCATGTTCGACGGCAGCACGGAACTTTCATCCCAGGGTCTGCTTGCCTCAGCAACCTATAGTACTTCTGGTAACCTTGTCAAGCAGTACCTCACCAGTCACGGACAGTCTTGGGCAGACTCCTTGATCAAGGGCAAAAACACCGGCTCTTGTGCCTTTAAGCACGCCCAGGCCAAAGAAACCGACGGTCAGCTGACCAATGCCCTCAAGTCGGGCTGCACCTACACATCGAGCAACGAAAATGTCGTGACGGTTTCTGGGTCCACTCTCGAAATCAAGGGAGCCGGCTACGCCATCTTGACAGGCAATGACGGTTCACAGAGTGTGGTCACTATTCACGAAGTCGCCAAGCAGACCATCCCGAACTTTACCGACATGTACTGCCGCTACAACGATGCCGACACGCACCCCTGCAGCATCGGCCGCGGAGCCAACTACTCGGGAAGCAACTCCAGCAACGCCACCTTCGACTGGATTCTGGGTTCCGAGAAAAAGACTCTCGAAGGCGCCACTTACACCCTCAAGGCTTTGAACCCGGACATTGTGGATATCAAGACCGCCAAGTGCACGAACTCGACTTACTGCTCTTCGACGCAAAAGGAAGCCAGTTCTGTAATCATGCTCCAGTTCAAAAAGATTGGCGAAGCCAAGTTTGTCGCTACGGCTCCCGCAGTTACCGGCTACACCGCCATGAACGACACCATCACGGTCACCTACCGCAAAGGCGAAAACAAGCTCTCGAACAAGATCAAAGACATGGTTCTCTCTCCTGGGGCTACCGCCGCCGGGGCTGCTCCCGACAAGACCCTGCTGGGAACCCCGATGAGTGTCTCGTTCAATGGAGAAGCGACATCGGCCTACATCACCAAATCGGGCACGGACCTTGTCGCTGGGACACAGAACGCGATTATCTACTACAAGGCTTACGCCGAAGAAACCGACGTTCTCGACGCCATCTCGAAAACGGTTACCATCATCATTGGCGACTCTGCCAGTGCGGTCAACAAAAACGAATACTACAATCTTTCCACCCCGGTCCTGGTAAAGGGCGTCTCCGGCGTCAAAGCCCAGTTCAGCAACAACGGTGTGGTGTTCTCCTCGAACTCCAAGAGCCCGCTTGAACTCTCCATCTTTAACGTGAACGGAGAAGAAGTGTTCCACAAGACGCTGAACTTGAGCCTCGGCTCTCGTTACGTCTCGCTAACCGGGCTCAAGTCTGGAAGCTACATCGCCAGCGTCAAGCAGGACGGCGGCAGAACCGTGTTCAACTGGAACAAGAAGTAGTTTATATCATAGAACAAAGAAAACCCGCGCTTCTGTGTGAGGCGTGGGTTTTCTTTTTGCCGTCTCCGGCAATCAACAGTACGTATTTACGTAGCGCTTTTGAAACTCCGGATCCTCATAGAGCCAGTGCTTTTCTTCCATGGACTGGTATTGCCATTCTATGGCCTTCATGTAGTTCTCGGGATTGCACAGCGCATTGAACTTAGCATCGAGTTCTTCGTCCGTTCCCGACTGGTTCACTAGTTGTTCCTTGGGAATGTAGCCATAGGGACTCCCCGCAAAATCGCTACCGAGGAACACGGCTCCCAAGGCGGCGGCTTCCTTCAATTTAAGGTCGCTCTTTGCCTTGTTGAAGTTGATGTTAGTCAAGGGCGCCAGGTAGAAGTCGGGGCGATAGCTTGCCGCCACCGAAGGGAACTGCATTACGCTGGTGTACGGGATGGTCGTGTACTTTCCTTCGAGCCCCTCCAAAAAGGAAGGCGTCCCAAAAACGTAAAAGTCGATGGTCCCCTCTTCAATACGTTTGCGCAACCACGGCACCCAGGGTCCTTCAAAGTCGCCCAGGTTGTCGGGAGTGCAATGCCCGAGAGCGCCCGCGTACATGACCTTGGGGACTCCCTGGAAAGACGATGTCGTTTTATGAGCGCCAAACAGCGATTTAGAGACCCCGTTGGGAGAAACAACCGCATTGACGCCCAAATCCGACTTGATGCGGTTCGCCAAATAGCGCGTGGAACAAACCACCGTATCGAACAGCGGGAGGATTTGCTTGTAGCGGCCGGCGACAATCCCTTCCACATCGCCCAGCCCCTTGGCGTCCGCCTTGATGATAGGCGACAAGTCCCACTGGAGGTCATCAATGTCGGTGACCAGTTTAAAGCCGCATTCTTTTTTGAGCTTGGCGTACATCATGACGGCTTCCATTTTGCCAGAGGCCGTGGGTCGCGGGATAATGACGGAGCGCACCTTCTTGAGTGCTTCCCTGCTCGTGCAGGTCATATGCGTAATAGAAGGGAACACCTGGAATTCATTGGCACGCATAAATTCCATCATAGGCAAAATAAGCCTTACCCAGTCGGACTGTGCCATATCACTCGGATGCACAATGACGTGAAACTTGTTCATAACAATTCCTCTTCTCTTTAAAAAAGCCTTCCCCGTTGCGAGGAAGGCTTTTCAAAGTTCCTAGACAAGCTAAAATTACTTTTTCTTCTTGGGCTTGTAATCCATGTCGGGGCGAATCTGCAAACCGATGGTCACCAAAAGGGACACAATCGGTTCGTGATGGTCCTGGGAGAGGTCATAAACGGCCACGCCCCCCATGCCGTCACCCTTCACCTGTTCGGCCACGGCCTTCACAGAGGGGATGCCCATGAACACAATCGCTTCGGAAGCACTCACGGCAAGTTCAGACTTGCTGGATTCATCGAAAGTCACCTTGTAGTCAGGAGTGTTGAACTTGCCCATCAACTCGGCATAGGAGAGATAACCTTCGTTGCCGCTACCCGTTCCCTGGTGTGCGGAGCCAAATCCGGTCGCGCCCATGAAGGACTTGCCGTAAAGGTAGATTACCGGGACCAACAGATCCTTTTGAACACCCTTCTCTGCGACAGCATTCAAAGCCTGCTGGACAATTTCGGCACCCTGGTTAGGAACCAAGGTCGAGGATTCTTCGGTCATCTTGTCGGCCATGAACACGTCCACATAGGTAAGGCGGTTCAGAGCTTCGGCGGTATAGCCGTCAAGACCGGCATCGGGGTAAACCGCAGCCGTCACAATCGAACCCGACATGCCGTCGACCAGAGCAGAGACCATCTTGGCGTAGGCCTCGGCATCTTCGCCCGTGAGGTTCTGCCAATCGAGTTCCACACCATCGCCGCCATTCGTAGAAATCCAACTGCTGAGGTTCGAAACAAACGTCGGCAAAACTTCTTCGGAAGTGGCGATAGTCTTTAACGTGCCCTCGGCTTCGGCGCCACCCACAGAGACCACCAACTTGACGTTGTTCTCCTTGGTGAGGCGGACGAGTTCCTTAAAGTTCTCGGCATCGTTTTCGTCGGCAAAGGCGACCGAGCCGTCTTCACTCGGAACCAAGTTCGCATAGTGAATGTTGGTCACGAGGTTGTAACGGATATCCTTGGGATAGAACTGGGAGTACTGGCTCCAATACGGATAGTAGCCCACGATTTTGTCGGCGGCAGCCTGTGCAGAAACAGCCATACCCAAAGTCAAAGCTAATGCAATTACTTTCATATTCATAACAACCTCGCCTTACTTGATTTCGCGGACAACGCCGGCTTCATCAACGCAATAAAGTTTAGTAACCGGGTACGTTTCGGTAATGGCCGGGTTCGACGCCTCGTCTTCCTTGCACTTGCGGTAAGCCCAACCATTGTCACGACCAAACAGAATGTACTGGATGCTAAAGGCCATGGTGTCAAGCGGAATCTTCTTCAGCCTGGTCAGGTCGTCTTTAGTATCAACAAAGTTGAACTTCTCCAGGTAGTTCTTAGTCACCGTAGGAATACCGGTCGAGGGGACCGTGTCCACCTTGGTCACACAAGTGGCCGAATCCACAACAGACGTTCCCATGTTCTTTCCGGACATCACCCAAATAGAATCACCCATGGTGTATTCCTTGAGGGTTCCGGCAGAATCAACGGCACCCTTTACAGAAACAATGGAATCAGGAGAAGTCGCCCCTTCGGGTGTAATGGTAATGGGGTCAAGCAACTTGATCTTGACTGTGTCGACGGCATCGCCTTCACCGGCCACAAGCTGCTGCAGGTTCAAAACCGTAAACTTGTTACCGCAAGTCGTTTTCTCTGATACCACCGGAAGCCAAATGGAATCCCATTGTGCTTCAGAGAACCCACCCAAATTGGGGTCAGCATAAATCTGGTGGATCTGGTCCAAATTGGCATGGAACGAATCGACATCGGCACTGATTTGTTCCGTTGTCAATTTCGTCTTGGCCTCGGCATTGTAGGTGTTGACGTAATCACGGACCTGCAAGCTGACCAGTTCCGGATGCAACTGCATGTAAACGGCATGGTCAAAATCATCGGGGAAGTTTTCTTCGACAGCCTCGGAGTATTCCACATCCATCGAAGAGCAAGCAACCATAGAAATTGCCGCAACAGAAATCAAGTATTTGTTAAGAAGTTTCATTGTACGTACCTCTTAGAAATTAACCGTTACATCGGCAATGATTACATTCTTATCTATGGCGAGCGAACCCTTACCAGGCTTGCCGACGCGAAGCTCGTTTCCAAACTCGTCGTACATCACGTTACCCGATTCGTCGAGTGCTGGGCTATACTCCACTGTATTGAACGTAAGCTTGTCGGTCAACAAACCGTATTGAACAGAAACGTAGGAATTCGGAGCAATTTTCACACGCGGGCCAGCCAGGAGCATGGTCTCTTCGGCCTTGACCAGGTTGAGATCCAGCGCACCGTTGGAAATCCGCCACAAGCCTTCGCCAAACTGCTTTTGGTACATCTGGTAGCCACCGAGGAAGCTGATCGGTCCCCAAATTTCGGCAGAAACACCAGCCATAAGGCGGTCGCTCTTGCGCTTCATGAACGCGTCTTCTTCGCTATGGTCATAAGAGCCTTGGAACACCAAGGAACGACCAATGTTCACCAGCTGGCCGATGTCAATGGATCCGCCTGCGGCGTATTCCATAAAGGTATCATCGGCGCCGTCCCACTTGATTTGGGCAAAGTAGGCGTCAAAGGTCACAGCGTCATTCCACTTGAGATTCAACGACAGGTTGAAGCCGTTGCGGTCCGGCGTGGCAAGACCAAACGGCAAAGCCATGTTCACCGACGGGTCTATAGCCAAGAGGACGTTTTCTTGCATTTCCAGTTTCTTGATGGTACCGGCATCGTAGCCATTGCGGTAGAAGTGGGCGTTTTTGTAGTTGTTGTACACCTTCGAATACAGATACTGGGATTCAGCCGTATTGGAGAGGGCGCCCACCAGGGACTGAGACGTCATAATGTTTGTGACGTTGAGCGGATTCGAATTGTACACAGACATATAGAGATTTTCGAGGCTCGACATGCCGAATGTGTTTACAGCGGTCGAATAAATGTCGTTGCTGTAGAGGGCGTTGGCGTTCAGCACCACAGAACCGCCGCGGAAGTTCGGAGCAGAAGCCATTTCGGACCAGAACTTCTCTTCGGTCTTGAGGTAGGTGAACTTCAAGGCTCCGGCAATGCCGGCAATATCGAGATTCACATACGGAGTCACGTAGAAGCTCGTCCCATCTTCGTCAGCAACATCTTCGTTGTAATAAGTGTCTGCCACCAAGGGAGCCGTGCTCACGTACACCGTAGAGGTCAGGTCGCCGTCGGCATTGATATACGTGCCTTCGGCCACCTTGTACTGGGATTTCTTTTCGGTTCCGTAGTAATCACGGTTGGCTTCCCAATTGGACATGGCGAATTCACCGTTCAAACCAAACGTGACCGGCAAGGTCGACAGCATCTCCTTGGAATCATAACCGAGCTCAAAAGACAAGACAGAGTTATCTTCGTAGTAGACAGTGTCACCGGCTTCAAGGCCGTGGGAGCGACGGGTCTTTACGCGGTCAAACACATCGGTGTAGTTCACACCGAGGCTTGCCCCAAAAGCACCGGCACCGAGGCGGGCACCATAGAAATAGCGGTCGGACCAGTCGAAGTCAAAGAACAACAGGTCTGTCTTTTTGGCCACGTTGCGGAGACGGGCTCCGGTCAACTGGGCGTGGATATCGTCCATCGGGCCAAGCTTGCCGCTGTGGTAATCGGCATTCACACCTTGCAGCAAACGGCGGGAGGTCGTATCCAAATTGCGCTGGGCCAATGCCTCAACACGCTTTTGAGCGAACACTTCCGGTTCCTGCAGCAAGAAGTTTTGCGGAACGTTGAGGGTAAGCGGGGTAAAGCCAACACGCATGTAACCCAAATTGAAGTCCAGGTGCTTGTTCAAAATAGAACCGTCGTAGCTGAACCAGTGCCCAATGACCGGATTGTTGTTCTCGTCAAAGGCATTCTGCCAATCCTTGTGCAAGCGAAGCTGCAAGGTGACCATGGACTCGCTACTGGGGCGAGCGGTCATCATGAGGTTCACATCGGAATAAGCCTGCGTTTCGTCCGTTGGCGAATCATCGCTAAACTGGCTGGACTTGGCCATCGAGACTGCCGCCCCGGCCTTTGCCGTTCCGTTCAGCTTGAGACCCAGCACCGACTCCTGGAGAGAATCCAGCTTTTGCAGGAGGGACTTCTGTTCTTTTACAACCGAGTCCTGGGCGCCAGCAGCAAAAGCCGCAGCGGCAGAGAACAAGACTGCAGAAGTGAGAGCGATTGTGCGATTTTTCATATTGAAATTCATGCTAACATCCTCCCTTTAAAATTCCACGTTAAGGGAAGCTTCAATGATAAACTGGCTGAACTCATGCTTGTACTTGCCATTATCCGTTGCCACATCGTAGTAGACCGGCAGGTTGTAGAGGGCGTTCTTTGTAGCAGCACTTAGCACTTTCGCCTTGGACGGGTCCTCGGCGTTGCTCGCATTGTATTCGGCAACCACAGCCGAGGTGTTGTACTCGTTGCTCACGTTGATGGTGCCCAAGTTCAAAGCAAGCCATGCATTGTTTTCGATGGAGTAGTCAAAGCCGACCATCCATTGCATTTGCTTACCCTTCATGAGCGGAGCCATTTGATTAGAAATAGCCGCCTGAAGATCGTTATATTCAGTATTGATCATCTGGAAGCCAGCCGTGAATCCCAAGCGAGGTAAGTACTGAACATAAAGGCCGGCATTGATGAAGTCGCTAGTGAGTTCACCCGAGCCTCCGGCTTCCAAGTCGGACTTGTTAACAGAACGTTTGTAGGATCCCGAAATTTCAAGAGGCTTGGAGAACCCAATGGCCTTGAAAATGTCGACCTTGGCGCCACCACCAAATTCCATGTAGTTGACCGACTTGAAACCAATCAGCGGGTCGACCTGGTTCAAGAAAGTGAACAAGCCCTGGACCTCGGCAAAGTCCTTGAAGGAGCCAATCACGTTCGCCTGGGCACCCACGCGGTTCGCCGTGGCAAGGCCATTCGGGAGGGCCATTTGAAGAGCCGGGTCAGCGAGCATGGAGAGCAAGGCAAGTTGATTGCGCGTATAAACGTTTGTCGTGTAGGAATTCTTGTTGTAGTTCGCAATGTTGTAGCTGTCGGTTTGGCCGTCCTGGAAGGCGCCGTCGTCGGTACCCAGGGAGGTCGCCACCGGAGAGAACTTCGGGGCAAAGCTGTAGAGAGCGCCAAAGGTGCTATAGAGCGGAGCATGGACGCCGTACTTTACCGTTCCGCCATCCATATCGGTATTGAGGATGCGCTGGGCAAAGAAGCTCGGGGACTGGGCCAAGTTGTTGAACCAGTTGCTGTCATTGAAAATGACATTGACCGCCAATTGGGCTCCCCAAAGGCTAGTTTTGTAGCCGGCGTTGATGTTGGCCAAAATAGCCATGCCGTTCAAGTTATCGTCAGAGACTTCGTCGATAAAGGTCGCGTTGCCTTCGGCGTCCAAAACCGGGGCTCCGGTTTCGTCAACAGCAGGATTTATCGCGTGAGAGTATACCTTGTCCATGGACATGGCGAATTCACCGGTCACATCCAAAGTCAGGTTTTTGTTTCCCATAAAGCCGGCGATATCGCCACCCAAGCGGGCGCTGATGACCGTAGTCTGCTGGGCGTCGGGCTCGGTGGGGTTAATGGCTTGACGTTCGTAGTAACCGTCGTACTCACCCGTGACAGGGTTCTGAGCCATCACGTTATTACCCGGATGACGTTCGGTATACGAGAAGGAATCCTCGTTATCGAAGATGTACATGCCGGTGGCACCCACATAAAGGTTCTTGTTCACCGGGAACAATTCAAAGTTTCCGGCGGCAAGCCACTTATCCATGTTCGAAGCCTGCGAGGCTCCCAGGATTTCTTCGTTCGGCAAGATATTGCCTTCGGCACCGGAGAGGTCCAAAACCGCAGTGCGGTTCAAGCGCGCCAGCAAGGCCTCGGCACGAAGCTCGCCCACCATCGGATTGATGGTGTGGCGGAACTGGAAGTTCGCACCTTGCAGGTTGCGCTGGTTGCCTTCAATCAGCTGGGACTTTTCGGCCATGTGACGCTGACGGGCAAAAATCAAGGGTTCATACATCACGTCGACACCCGGCAAAAAGAGGGTGAGCGGTGTGTATTGCTGGCGGAAGTCACCCACAATCCAGTAGAACGACTTGCCAACGTTGCCTTCGACGTTAATCCATTCCACCGAGATGCTCTTTGCCGCAGAGGCGAAGTATTCCTGCATGCCGGCTTCCAAGCGCATCATCACGTTGGCGCGGACATTTTCGTAAGGGCGGAAGTGGAAGTCGAGGTCGGCCGTCACAAATTCGTCCTTCTCTACATCGGGCATTTTGTCGATGGCGGACGGGTCCTGATCGGTACTAAAGTAGGAGGCCTCGGCAACTCCGCGAATAGAGCCGCCGAATTCCACGCCGCGCTTGGCGTTAATAGAATCGACCTTGCTTTCGAGCAGATTCTGGTTTTCAAACACCGGCGTAGCAGATGCCGCCACTGTAGAAGCAAGGAGAGCAATCAAAGATTTTTTCATGTTCATATTCATTTTCAGCTACCCCCTCTTAGAACCAGACCTTGGTTTCTGCAGCAATGTAATGGGAATGCCAGTCATTGTCCGAAATCAATTCATCAGAATGGGTCATGTACTTATAGCGAACGTGCAAACCGGCGCGATCGGCAAAGTCCCAGTCAAAGCCAAGGCCGATGGCGGTTTCCAAGTAGTTGATCGGAGCCTTCTGGAAGTAGTTCGTTCCAAAGGTGCCCGCAAAGTCGGATTTTTTAGCAACGGTCGAAACGGCAGCGACGGTCGTGTAGGCGTTCTCAGCGCGGAAGGTTTCCATACCGAGGATACCCACCATGTGGAACTTCGGCGTCACGGCGACAGCCGGTTCAAACTGCGTGTAGAAGCTCCACATGAGCATGTCGTCCTGGGACTCGCTGTAGGCAATCGGGGCAAACGAAGTCGAAAGACCGGAGAGTGCTGCGTAGAGGGTCATCATGATGGTGCGGTCGGTACCAAACCAGCCGCCAATGTCGTAGCCGCCCATAAAGGAGAGGTAGCTGGACCACTTGGCGTGGGACGGAACTTCGCCCGAAGAAATCTGATCGGCATCCTCGTAAGCCACAAAGGATTCCCAGAGTTCCCAAGTACCGCCATACAGACCGCCTCTTTGACGATACTGCTTGATGCCTTCTTCGGAACCCAGCTGGACACCCGTACGGGCAATGTAGGCGGCGTTGTCGGCGTTACCGGAGTCGGCAATGAACAACGGTTTGTGCTTGGTCCAGGAGCTCGTGCCTTCCCACATGTTGCGGCCATTCAAACGATAGTTAAAGTAAATGACGTCATCGCCGTCTTCAATTTGACGGTGCTGGCCGTACTGCAAGTCAAAGTAACCGCGGTTGAAGGTCGGTTCCAACTTGAAGTTGAGGCCGGCCATGTTCGGGGTGTAGCGCAGCGAACCGCCGTTCAGGTAAGATTCGTCCTTGCGCCAGCTCGGGAAACGGGACGGGTTGCCCAAGGAGTACGGGGAGTAGAATTCCTTGGGGAGATAGATGGCTTCGAGAGTCATGGGCCAGCCTTCCAAGTACTTGCTCTGCGCCTTCACGTAAACGCCCACCTGCGGGGTATTCATTTCGTTCTTGTAAGCGTCCTTGGTATAACCAGTGCTGGCGCTGGTATCGACATAACCCGCGGCATCGCTTGTGCGGTAGAAACGCACAGAGTCGGTCATGCTCAAGGCAACATCGGCCATCAAGTAAAGTTTCGGAGTGATGTTGCCCCTAACATCCACGGAGGCCACATGGGTATTCAAAAGGGTCGGTCCCACATCGGAGTAGACCAGCCACTGCGTACGGAATTCCGGTTCGTAAATAATGGCATTGTCAAACACGACTCCCATGTAGTTCAAACCGACAGTCAGGTTGTCCATGATTTTGTCCTTGGCAACACGACCATGGTACACGGAACCGCGCATGTCGTAGGTACCGGACATTTCGAGTTCGCCCGGCTGGCCACCGTACATACGAAGACCGTCACGAGTACCCATGTCGGCATCGGCCGGCTGGGAAACCATGAACTGCGCCTTCATGTTGAACGGCAACTGGTACACGTTCATGAACACACCACCAAAGGAACGGTTCGTCCAGAAGGCGCGGCCGCCTTCCTTCACAGGCTTAAAGACCTTCTCCTTATAATAGGTACTCACCGTCTTTTCGTCTTCGAACAGTTCGTACTGCCAAGCGAAGCGCGGCATAGTTTCGCGCTCCCACATGGTAAGCGGGGAAGCGTTCGCCCAAATCACGCCACCGGCGGTCACATAGGCGCCAAAGACGCCCGCGCGGATGTCCACGCCAAAGTTCATTTCTTCGTTGATCGTGGAACTGTGGTAGTCCGTAGAGTGGTCGAACAGCACGCGCTGGTCATGCGTTTCGACGCCCGTCGGCTGTGAACCGAGGTAGTTGGAATACAAACCGCTCAGGTCGAAGGGGAACGACATGGACGACCAGAGGGTCATGTAGGAGTTCGGCATGGCGACGACGTTCACGTTCAAGACGGCGTCGACAGCGGTGCGAGCTCGGTCGTTCTGGACCCAGGGGCTCTCTTCGGAATAATGGAAGTTCTTGAGGCGGAATGCCATGTAGCCGGAGACCGCCAGGGGAAGGTCGTCCTTGCCCATCAAGGTAGATTCCATGTTTCCAGAAAGGGTATCCAAGGAGGCGTGAATAGAATCAAGCTGCACTTGGGGGGGCAAAGCCCAGGCTACTCCAATGCAAGATGCAAGAAGAATCGATGTTACTGTTTTTTGCATAAAATCCTCTTATACCCTCTTAAATCTCGTTACGGAACGGATAGTTGGCCGGACCTTCATAAGGCTTGCCATGTTTCTTGATGACAACGTCGTCAATCCAGACCTTGAAGGATTCGTTTTCGTCCTTACGGACTTCAAGACGGAAGCCCTTGAAGTTCGACCAGGAGAACGGTAGCATCACTTCGCGGGTATTCTTGGCATCCCAGTACACACCGGTCATGCCAAAGAGCTTGAGCGGGATGCTGAAATGGGTCCAGTCGGTTGTAATTTCACCCAAGCTCTTGGAACGGAGCTTGACCTGCAGGGATTCGCCGCCGCTCTTGACACCGTCGTCCACAAGCACGAACAAGGCGTTTTCGCCGCCCTTTTCGCCACGGATCCAGAATTCCAGGACGCCCTCTTCGAGGTACGGGGTCAAGTCCACAGAACCGGCAATACAAATAGCCACACCAGAATAATCGCTGGCGATAAGTTCAATTTCCATGGAAAGAGCACCTTCCATGGCATACTTATCGGTGAGCACCGGTTCAGGGTTTTCACGCGGGTACTGGTAAGTATAGCCACCACCACGCGGAATGGCTTCACGCATCACAACGCTGACCACATCCTTGTCGGGGCGGAACGGTTTACCTTCCTTGGTGATAAAACGGGCTTGGTCACGGTCGCGGTAGTCGCTAATGCCGTAGCCAGCAAAAGAAGTCGAAACAAGAAGTAGCGCCCCCAAGGCACACTTCCAAATGGCTTTTTTGAAATTTCCATTCATAATAGGTACAAATCTCCAAATTTGGATAGGCTATAATATAAATTGTTTTTGCGGTTCTGTATCGAATTCCAAAAAGAACTTGGACTCAAACAAAGCTTTTTTTTGACCAATTCACCCATTTTTGAGTCATTTTTCTGTTTTTTTGAGTTTTCTCTTGTAAACACTTTATTTTTTTTATTCTGTATACAGAAAGGCAAAAATAAGTACTTTTGTTTACAGAAACTAAATACATGTTTGTCGAGGTTTTTATGAAAGCGAAGTTCCTTACCGTCATAACCCTAGGGCTCCTCTTGGTCGCCTGTTCCGAAGACAGCAAGCCTACTGCAGCCGAGACGACCGACAACGGTTCCTCTACCGAGGATTCCTCCGCCGAACCCGTCGACTATTCCAAGGGACGTGCCATGAACAAGCGCCTGGGCAAGGGCATCAACCTTGGCAACGCCTGGGATGGCGCCTCGTACTACACCTGTGGAACCCTCAAGGACGATTTGGACGCCGAAAAGACCGACAGCTATGTACCGCTCGTCCCCGCCGATTCGTCCTACCTAAACAACATGCCGTCCAAGCAGTACAACTACGGCTGCGCCGACCGCTTGGACAGCAGCTGGAACAACCCTATCAAAGACGAGTACTTCCAGTTGGTAAAATCCGTCGGCTTCAACTCCGTGCGTATCCCCGTAAGGTGGCAGCACAACTCCAACCCCGAGACCCACGAAGTGAACCCGGCCCGCCTCAACGGCGTGATGGACGACATCAAGCTTGCCATTGACGCCGGGCTCGCCGTAGTCGTGAGTTTCCACTGGTACCACGAAATCATGTACGCCGGCAACCACGCCACCACGAACCCTGACTATTACGCTAAAGAAAAGCAACACTTTGCCGCAATCTGGTCGCAGGTCGCCGCCAAGGCCGAAGCCCTGAACTTCCCCGACTCCATGCTTGTATGGGACATCCTGAACGAGCCGACTTTTGTGAACACGGATATTCTGAACGACGTGATGATGACCGGCTACGACGCGATCCGCGCTGCAGCCCCAGGCAAGACGATTATGTTCGAAGCCCACCATGCTGCTAAATTTGGCGACCTCGGCGCGCTCAAGCTCCCCAAGGACGGCAACATCATTTTCAGCGGCCACTACTACGAACCGTACACTTATTCACACCAAGGTCACGGCTACGCCTGCAAAGGTGACGACGCCTATGCCAACACCGCCAAGACCGACATGAAAAACTACGTGGCGCTGGCCAAAAAGCTCTACCCCGACGTGAACGGCGGGAACATCCCCATGAACATGGGCGAATTCAGCGTCACAAGTCAATATGGCGGCTGCGGCAAGCAGGGTCCCTCTGACAAGATGAGGGCCAAGTGGGCGCAAACCACCATCGAGGCGGCAGAGATGTACGATGTTTCTTGGCACTACTGGGCACTGGCAGGCGTCGGCGGATTCGAGGCCTACGACAAGCAAAACAACACCTGGTACCCCGGCTTCCCGATGGCATTCGGTTTGTAACAGATTCTACGGGCGGACGAGAGAGCCACCCCAATGCTCGTCAAAGAAGGCTTGGAACAGAGGTTCCGGGCCTTTTTTTAATTCCTCGACGACTTCAGCCATTGGACGGCCGCTGCGGTAAAGGGTGCGGTAGGCGCGGCTAAGTGCATCAATGCGCTCTTGTGGGAATTCGTCGGAATGAAGACGCAGGGCATGCAGGTTGAGGGCTCCCCACTTGATAGGGTTGCCAAAAGCCTTGCTCGCCGGTGGCACGTCGCGGTCCACCTTGAGCGTGCCGCCTACGAACGCGTAGGCCCCCACCTGATTCCGCTGTTGGATGGCAGTTGTGCCGCCGATGGTGGCATAGGCGCCTATGCGCACATGGCCGCCCAGCTGGCAACCATTGGCGAGGACAGCGCCCTCGCCGAGCTCGCAATCGTGGGCAACATGGCTGTAAGCCATAATCAATACTTTGTTCGCAATCTTCGTGACACCGCCGCCCTGAACGGTTCCGCGATTCAACGTGCAGTATTCGCGAACAATACAGTTCTCGCCCACATGGAGTTCCGTCTTTTCGCCGGCATACTTGAGGTCTTGCGGAGGACCGCCGAGAACGGCGCCATCGTAAACATGCGTGCCAGCACCAATAAAAGCACCCCCGTACACACGCACACGGGATTCCAGGACCACATTTTCGCCTATTTGAGCTCCCGCGTCCACAACGCACCATGGGCCAACAACAGCCGATTCAGGCACATTGACTGATGGATGGACAAACGCAGACGGATGGATCATAATATACATACGCCAAAGGCGCAGTTTCCAGTTACTAGTTACGAGTTACTAGTGGTAATTTAGAAAAAAGCGGACTCACTCTAGGAACTAGGAACTTAGAATTAGGAACTCTTTTTACTAGATTTGAACGCATGAGTGGATTCCTTATCGCAGGGCTCACCGCCATATACGCGTTGCTGTTCCTGTTCTTCATTATCGGCGTCATCAAGACGCACCGGTACCGTGGTCCCAAGGCGACCCCAAGCGTTACCGTCGTGATTCCGATGCGAAACGAAGAGGAATTTGCCCAGCGCACCCTGAATGCCCTCGCCGAGCAGGACTACATTGGCGAATGGGAAGTCATTTGCGTGGACGACCGCTCCACCGACAGGACCCGCGAGATTCTCGAGAAATTCGCCGAGACCCACGAGCGGTTCCACGTGCTCAGCCTGCCGCAAGACTTGCCGGTAATCGCAAGCCCCAAAAAGCGAGCCCTCGAAAGCGCCTTCAAAATCGCGAAGAACGAAGTGCTTTTGACAATGGACGCCGACTGCATCCCGCGCAAGAGCTGGATTACTGCCATGGCGGGCCGATTTGTCGACGGCATCAGCATTGTGCAAGGACCCAAGCAGAACAACGGGAGTCGCACCATGCCCCACCTTTACCAAAAACTCGAGACCCTGGGCTACACCGCCATGGAAGCCGCCGGTTTCAGCTGGGGGCACCCCATCGTGGCAAGCGCCGCCTGCCTCGCCTACAAAAAGGAACTCTTTTTTGAAGTCGGCGGTTTCGGCGACCTCGTGAACCTCTCGAGCGGCGACGACGACATGCTCATCCACAAGATGATGAAGATCCCGGGAACCAAGGTCTGCTACAACCTCGACAAAGACGCCGTCGTGGAAACGGCGCCGGTGCACACCTGGAAGCAACTGTTTAACCAGCGCGCCCGCTGGAGCAGCAACGGCACAAGCTACGAGAGCAAGGCCTACATTTTACTACTCACGCTCATTTACACTTATTACATTTGGATGTTCGCAAGCCCCTGGTGTGTCGCCTTTTTGGATTGCCCGTGGCAATGGTGCGCATTCAGCATCTTGACAAAGGTCGTAGTGGACTTCGTATTTTTGAGCATCGCGGCCTGGAAGTTGCACGCCAAGCGCAAAATGTTCTTCTTTATCCCGACCGAGCTGATCCAGATCCCGATGATCGTGTTCGCGGTGCCTGCAGGCATTACCGGCTTATTCCGGTGGAAGTAATGCGGGTGCGCGCCCAGGCAATTGCTTCTTCGACGTCCGTGATTTTCCCATCGAGCTGCAGTTCAAAACTCTGCTTGATAATGTCGCCCATCTGCTTGCCCGGGGCTAGGCCCATATCCATGAGCATCTTCCCTGTGAGGTAGGGCTCGGGAACCTTTTGCAAAAGCCCGAGGCGGGCGGCGGCATCGCGGAATTCCTTGGCATAGTTTTCGTTCATCGCAAAACCCTCGCCGACCGACGGAAGGGATTCCACCAGAACGCACAATGGTTCCAACCCGCCAAGGAATTTTTGCGAACTCACACCTAAACGGCGCATCTCACTGTCGGAGGGCACCCTCTCAAAATCAAGAACCGAAAGACAGCGCAACAGTTCGGGCACGCCCTTGAGCAACTTGGACTCGTTCGTAATCCGGTTCAAAAAACGGAGGGACTGTTCTTCTATGTCCTTTTCACTCCCAATGACACCGCCAAGGAGAGCCGCAAAAGCGACAATCATCTTTTGGTCGTCACGCAAAACTGACTGGTGGCCCGAAACAGAGTTCAGTAACGAACCCAACCCCTCCCAAGAACCATAAAACGGGCAGACCTCAGGGAAATATCCATCGAGCTTGATGTCCAAAAAGGCGCGCAGGCCAAACGACGGCTTGCCCGGCTTTAAAAGCCACTTTTTGAATTCCTCGAACAGGCGCTCAACGGAGAGGTCCGCGAGGCTCAGCGTCCGGCAAAGTTCAACAGTCTCGGGCGCAAGCGTGCATTCAAAGCGGCTTGCGAACTGCACCCCGCGCAAAATGCGGAGCGAGTCCTCCACAAAGGCGGGCCCCACGTGACGGAGCACCTTAGTCTTGAGGTCGTCAATCCCGTGGTACGGGTCGCAAAGAGTCAAGTCGGGCAGTTCCATCCCCATCGCGTTGATGGTGAAATCACGGCGGAGGGCGGCTTCCTTGAAGTTCAGCTTTTCGTCGGTATGCACCACAAAGCCGCGGTGCCCGTAGCCTACCTTGCTCTCGGTACGCGGGAACGAAAAATCCAGGGATTCGCCCTTCATGGCAAGATGGATGACACCGAACGCCTTCCCCACCAAGTTCGTTTTGCCATAGCGTTTGAGAATGGGGAGCAGTTGCTCTTGCGTGAGGTCGTACACCTCCACGTCGTAGTCACGGCAGTTCTTGCCCAAGAGGGCGTCGCGAACCCAGCCGCCCACCAAAAAGGCGCGGCCACCCGCATTGCGGATCTCGCCTGCAATGGCAAGCAAACGTTCGGGAAGTTCCGGCGTGAATTCGGTTCCTGCAAGTGTCTTGACGATAGGCATTGCGACCCCGCAAACTACTGAGCGGTTTGAGTAGCGGCGCTATCGGCGAGAGGAACAGCTTTGGCGGTATCGCCGCCCATGGCACCGTAACGGTCGTAAATGCTGGTCGTCTTTTCGCCCGAGGAATCCTTCATGAGTTCCGAGACCGACACATCTTGCGAAGCGTCATGCGCCCCTGCAGACGCACTGTCGCCCACCTGCGTGGAGTCCACCTTCTTGGAGGTATCGCTCGAGGCAAAGCGGTCGTAAATGCTTTGGCGCCTGGCAGCAGCCTCGCCCTTCTTTTGGGCTTCTTCCTCACGGCAAACGCGAAGTTCCTCTTCGGCAAAGGCGCGCTGGTCCGGCGAGTACGTCATGGTGTTCAAGCGGTATTCAATTTCGTCGCATACCACGCCTTGACGCTCAGCGGCGCATGAGGCCAGCAAAAGCGCAATCCCGCAAACAAAAAAAACGGACCATATATATTTGAGTTTCAACTGCACTGTCATCCCCTAGCGGATAAGAATGATTTTGCCTTTCTTCGTCTTGGAAGACGTCTTAACGACATAGTAGTAAACACCCGGCACAACGTACCATCCGTTTTTACCTGTTCCATCCCACGTTACACGCCCACCCATCACGTCCTCCCCGCTAAAGAACTTGATTAAGTTGCCACCACGATTGAAAATGCTCACGGTAGCATCCTCCGAGATGTTGTCGATGGTCATGTACGCATTCTGTTGCATACGGAACGGGTTCGGATAAGCCTTGACATCTTCCTTAGCTTGGGCGGTCATAAAACTAGACGCATTGCGAAGATCATTCCGGACATAAGCAGAAACACCCTTGTCATGTGCAAACCAAGCCATCCCCAGAACCGGGTCAACAGCCAAATCCGTCACGGAATTATCGAGCAATCCGTCCTTTACGGTAAAGTGCAAAGTCGAAAGAGTGTCATACGTCTTCCCCTCCTTCCTCGCACGATATACGCCTAAATTGGTCGTTCCTAGCCAAACATTGCCTTGAACATCTATGTCTATGGACGAATACTCCGGGTTCTGCAATCCTTTGATGGAGTGAGGCGCGTATACAGAATCCTGATCCAATTCAAGATAACCCAAGTTGGAGTTGGACACCATCCAGAGGACCTCGTTCTTGGGGTCCAGAACCATGTCAATGGCGGCGTTGTTGTTAGGGATATTGAAACTCTTGTGCGAAGAGCTCTCCAAGCGCCCACCATTTTTCGCGGGCGGCGTAAAGGTGTACACATCCAACACGCCCGTTGTAGAAGTAGTTATCTGGTCACGGGTAGCGACATAGACCTCCCAGTTTCCATTCTCATCAAATCGCGCCTGAATTGGGCCCGCCATGGGAGCCGTTCCCAAATGGGTCGCACAGCTGACATCTCCATAAACGGTCATATAAATAACGCTATAGCCGTCATAGGATGCAGTCGTCGTCAAAAATCCCGAAGAATCAGGAGCAACCGTAGTGCCGGCAGCTATGGTAAAATTGGGGAATAATTGATCCAGGCAATCGTTTTGACCAGCCAGGACGGACGGCAACATCAGCTCGCCAAATTTTGCAGACATAAAGAACCCTTGTCCCCAAATATGAGTCAAAACAAAACCATACGGCAAAACAGCGAGCGTCTTTATTCGGTGTGCATACGCATCGTTCGCATTTGAAATCGGCAAGTCCCAAACATTATAAGGCTCGGCCCAACCAAAATTGTTAGCGTAAGCCAAAGGCCCGTCCAAAGAAGCCGCCATCACACCGCCATCGGGATGTTTAACCAAATCATAGACAGCTCCCAATTTGTAGTTCTCCATTTGAGAGATGTCATTCAATTTTCCATTTTCGTACTTCCAAACGGACTGCGAAGAAATAAGATAAGAGGTTCCGACATCATTCGTGTAGATCCATTTAACCAAGGTTCGTCCATCATGGTACAGAGAAGGCTCCGTCAACTCCCTTCCTTTGAGTAAAATTTTTGCAGCAGAATCCTGGACCGCAGAAGTTTCCACACCGCCATCCCAAGACCGGAACCCTTCCGTCTCGTACATTTCAAGGGTATTTCCCTTCAAGGCAAAACTATTCACTTCCTTTTGAACAGGAATCTGAGTCCAAGAAGCAGGGTCTATCAACCTGATGTCACCAGAGAGATTCGACCAGTTCATTTTTCGGGCATAAACAGATTTGCCCGTAGACACAAACAAGGTGTCTTCATGAACAGCCACAGCCTTAGGCGATTGTGCCATCAAGGAAATGTTCGCAATATGGTCTATAGTCAATACAGACAGTTTTTTCTCTATGTCAAAAAAGCCTATACGGTTTTCAAACGGAACAACCATAATATTGCCAACAATGACACAGGCATCGGGAATAGTCCGAACCCCGTTACTGAAAAACGAGCGGTTCAAGACCTCCCACCCCACAATGGCATCTCCATTCGCCACCAGCTTGGCGATGACGCCATACTCCGAAACGGCGTACACGTCTTCGCCATCTTTGATTACCGTATAAAAACGGGCGCCACCCAAACCATCTGCTGAAGCATAAGCTTTATCGACAAACTTCAGCATAACTCGGATGCCACCATCGGTAGCAAGGATAAGACCGTCCCTGTACGGAATCGCCGAATGCACCGGGAACGGTTCGGAATACGTCGTCCAACCTTCGGCAGCAAATGACGGCAAGCCTAGCAACAGGCACAATAGGATTATCTGTAATAAACGCACACCCTAAAATTACGAAATTATTTGCCGGGAAACCATTTAGCCCGCAGTTTCCCAAGGGCAAAAAGCCGCCGTTTGCGGATTGCTCCCGCCGAAAGCCCCACAATGGAACTGAGCTCGTCAGAACTAAACCCGCCTATATACGACAAATCCACTATCATGCGTTCCAACGGATTCAATACAGAGTAGAGAATCTCATAGTCCTCCGAGGCGTTTTGCGGCCTGTAGAAAACGGACTTTTCTTCGGAAAGTGCCGAGAGTCTCTCTACGTAATCTGCCATTTTTGACATCGGGTATGTGGCATGGCGTTCAGTCACCATATCGCAGTGGGCATTGCACAAAACTCGAATTAACCACTGGTAGGTAAAGGTCTTCCCCTGCAGCCGATGCGCATTTTGACAGAATTTCAAGGCCACGGTTTGAAAAAGATCCTTGGCGTCTTCGACCGAGTCACTTTTTATCTCGCATAATTTGTAAATTTTTGCAGAATACAAACGCCAAACAGTTTCAATCCAGCTTGGAGAATCCTTTACTGTCACATTGCTGTTTCCCATAGCATCCCAAACAATTTCATCCGCGTCCAAATTTATGAATATTTTGAACAAATTACCAAAAAACCTTCATTTTGCAAACAACTGTTACAATTTGGCAACCATTGTTTGCTTTTTGTTATTGTTTGTTTGCACAACGCATGCCGAAGAATTCAACATGAACGGGATGCCGCCTCCAGAAACCTCCTTGCAGTTCAGCGATGGAGCCCTCTCGGCAAAGTCCAATGTGACCATCGACGTCGTGGTTCCCGACAAATGGCACGTAAACGCGAACGTCGTGACCGACGAATTCCTCAAGCCCTCTTCTGTTGAAATCGCTGCTAACGGAATCGAATTCGGCGGCCCCATTTGGCCCACCCCCATCAGGGAATACAACGAGGCGTTGGAACTCGAAATCCTCGTGTTCAAGGGACACTTTCAAATCCAAATCCCGGTAAAGGCCGTTGCCGAAAATTACGACAGCTTAACGACCAAGGCGACCTTCCATTACCAGGCCTGCGACAACTCCATTTGCCTAGCCCCATCCAAGGTCGAAATCCAACTAAGCGGAACCGCCCTACGTGCGAGCAACAATTTCACCAACACCACCAGCAGTTTAAAAAAAAACGATGAGGCAGAACCCGTCGAGGGTTTCGCCGGCTCGCTGACTCTCTTACTGTTCGCCTTTTTCGGCGGCGTCATCTTGAACCTGATGCCGTGCGTGCTGCCGGTGCTTTCGCTCAAGCTGTTCAGCCTCATCAAGCAGGCCGGGGAGTCCCGCAAGCGTTTGCTTTTGCTCGGGCTCACCTCGACCGCAGGCATTCTCGCCAGTTTTTGGCTTTTGGCAGCCATCATTTCGGCCATCAAGGCGGGCGGCGGCGCAGCCGGCTGGGGAATGCAATTCCAGAGTGCCGGGTTCATCGCCTTCATGGTGATCATCCTCTCGGCATTCGCCATGAGTTTTTTTGGCGCTTTCGAAGTTTGGCTCCCGGGTATGGCCACCACCAAGATGGACAGCGCCGGTCAAAAGGCAGGGCTCGGCGGAGCATTCTTTACAGGCGCCCTCCTCGTGCTTTTGAGTACGCCGTGCTCGGCTCCGTTCCTCGGCACCGCCATGGGGTTCGCCTTTACCGCGAGCACTCCGGTACTTTTCCTGTTCTTCACCGCTGCAGGGCTCGGACTCGCCACGCCGTACCTTTTGGTAAGCGCCTTTCCCAAGGTGCTCTCGTTCTTGCCCAAGCCTGGCGCATGGATGGTCTCCCTGCAAAAGTTCATGGGCGTACTCCTCCTCGCCACGGTCGCTTGGCTTTTGTGGATTGTGAATGAGCAGGCGGGCGGCACAGGCGTAGCCCTGTTCGCCATCATCGTCGCCGTGAGTATCGGCCTGAGTTTCGCCATCGGAAAAATAGCCCCGCCAGGGATCGCCTTCGCCCGCGAGGCAGGCGGTTTTGCCGTGGCCATCATAATACTTGCCGCCTTGTGGTTTGCAGCGATCGCCCCCAGGTACGAACTCGCCGTGACCGAACGGCTCGACGTCCGCGCCTCGCAACAGATTCTGGAAAACGGCTGGTACAACTACAGCCCCGCGCTCATCGAAGATTTCGCCAAGGCGGGACGCACCGTTTTTATCGATGCGACCGCCGACTGGTGCCTCACCTGCAAGGCGAACGAAGCCGCAGTCCTCTCGGGGAGCGAATTCCTCCGTAAAATGGATAGCGCCGGTGTCGCCCGCGTCAAGGCGGACTGGACCCGCGAAAGTCCGGAGGTCAACGCGCTCCTTAAGAGCATGGGCAAGTCGGGAGTGCCCGCCTACGCCATCTACCCGAAGGGCGATGCAAGCAAGCAGATCGTTTTGCCGGAACTGCTGACCGCCGGGCTGATTCTGGAAGCTATCGCCGAGTAAAAATCAGGCCAGGATTCAAGCTCATAGAGCTTAACTCAACTAAGGCAATAAATTGCCTAGTTTCGTATATCGCGACTGTCGTCGTTCAGGATGACGTCAGCGGGTTTTCGCGCCGTTCAAACGGTACGACTTTTCGCCGTCGCGGATAATCACGCTGTTGCGCTCCCTCTGAACGAAGGGAGCGTTTTTCTTTTGCGCATTTCCTGATGGGAGTGCACGCGGAGCAATAGATGATTTTACCCTATTATCTGAAATAAACGTTCCGATATAGATGCTTCTAGATGACTTCTCGTTCGCAAAAGCAACGCAATCATTGTATTTTTGCTCGTTGCAAACTCTCAAATACACCTGCATTGTACCCTGATAGCCGTCTACCTTGGTCTCGATTGAAATTTCATTGTTGCCGTCAAAGGTCATCACCGTATCGGCTCCCTTAATTTCGATTTTACGGCTATGCACATTCCTGAAATCAATGGAATCCGGAAGCTGAACGCCATAGCTATACAAATCAATGCCATAGGAATCATCGCGAGGATCAAGACCTACTACAATTTCCAGCGAAGCGTTCATCTTTCGCGTCAAGTTTCCAAAGCCCACATTCTGAATGCGGAGTTTCGCACGTAAAATTCCATCATCCCCAACCGTATCGCTCATCCACGATTCGCGCAGCACAAAACGGTAGCCCAAGTGGTCGTTGATGTACTTGAAGCCTGTAAGCGAATCGACTCGCGCTGGGTCGTAGTCAAAATCCTTCTGCTTGAATAGCGTCTTTTTCCAGCTGTCAATCAGGTTGTTGTTCCACTGAATATTCAGGTAGCTCGTGTGCGTGCGGAAGCCTTCGTACGCCAAGAATTCCGGCGTGTTGATGACCTGGTAATTCTCGGCCGTCGTGAGCGCCTCGCCACCGTATGGCGTGTTGATGCTGTACTTCTCGAGCCAAGCCACGCCCTCTTCGCGGCAGATGGATGTCGCACAGTCGGCGCCCCAGGTGCCGTAATCATACTGCGTTCCCAGATAGCCGTCGTTGAACATTCCCACGCGGTACATGGTGTCGCCCTTCGCCTTCGCAATTTCTTTGAACTTATCGCCGTCGATATTAAAATCAACACCCCAGTTGTCAAAGCCCAAAACTTTTGCCGAATAGTTACCCGTTCGCGTCAGGATTTTCAATTCGGGCGGAGTGTTACGCAGCATCAGGTTCGTCGCTTCGGCAACGCGATCGTAAGTGATGTTCGTATCGGAATGCATCTCGCCGTAGGCGCCGTGCATGCCCATCTCGAGCGCAACAATCACGTCGGTATTCTTCGAGAGCACCGGAGCCAACTGCTTCACATGCTTCAGCACCCACTCGTGATCCGGCGTCACGTTGCTACGGCCATTGTACCACGGATCGTAACAGATGCGCACAATTACGTGTCCGTCATTTTTGCGGATGTTGTCAAAAGTCTCCTGCAAAACATTCAGGGCGTCTTCAGTCAGGTCCTGGTTCTTGCCCCAAGTGGTATCCTTCCTGCCGCCGGTGGTGTCGATTCCTAGCCAGGCATGGCTACTGAATTCCGAAATTTCGGCGCGCAAATGCAACAGCCTGCTCCAAGGTTTTTCTATCGGCTTGCCGCCCGAGGGCTTGAGGTGCAACACCTGCGGCGTATAGAACCCGCGGTCAAAATTGTCAAGCGTCGCCATCGCATCGGTCGTGTCAATAGACTGTTTTACGAGACCAGCCGCAAAAAGCGGGGTCTGCAAGAGTGCGACACCGATTATAAACAAAAGACGGATATGGATTCTAGCCATATCCGTAATATATATTTTTCTCGGCAAATAGATCCTGCTCCTTCGAACCTAATTCAACTAACGCTCTAAAGAGCGAAGTTTCATATATCGATTCCGTGCTTCGCACTTCACTCAGGATGACACGGAGCCTGCCCTGAGCATAGCGAATGGGTGTCACTTATTATAAATCGCCTCGAGGGCGGCGGCCAGGTACGCAAGCGGAGCGTTCCAGTTGATGGCCACTTCGTTCGTCGCGTAGCTACAACGGTTGTCGATGTAAGCGAGCGCCGGCTTGTCGGAGGCGGCATAGTTCGGGCACTTCCAGCTTTCCTTGCCGTCGAGGTTGATGTCCTGCTTGCCCAGGTGCGGGCCACCCACGAGCATTCCCGGCACCGGATCGTCCACCATGTCGGATTCGCTCGGGCGGTGGTGCGGGTTGCGCGGGCTACGGTAACCGAATCCCGTCACGTACGTGATATCGTGCGGGTTCTTTCCGAGCAGGTAGTCCAGGCACTGTTGTGCGCCATCCAGATAGCTCTTGTCACCAGTGAGCAAGTAAGCGTGAACCAGCACCATGCCGTTGTTCGCCATCGCGCTATTGCTGCCCCAATTCCAGCTCCACGGGAAAGCGGGCAGGCGGTAGGCGCTCGTGTCGCCCACGGCACGCAAGTTGTTCGCCTCGTTCATCACGACCTTCTTCGCAGCGTCGACGAGTTCCTTTTCAAAGTCCGCGGAATCGAGCGCCACGCGGAACGCCGCAAGCATATTCACGTCACCCCACCAGGCGCCATTCGCGGTAAACGCGTTCGCCTTCAAGTCTTCCTGGTACTCCTTCTTCTTGGTCGCACGGAAAAGCTCCGCGGCAGCCCAGCGGAATTCATCCTTGCCGTTCTCGTCGCCGGGGGCGTAGCTTCCCGTCTGCACGTCGTAGGGCTGCTTGTAGAAAGCTTCCGGGTTCTTCTTGGCCCAAGCATAGGCCTTCTCTGCCGCCTTGAGCATCTTGTCGGCATACGCCTTGTCAATGCCCGCATACACAACGCTCGCCTGCGCCATCACGGCGGCAAAGTCAAGCGTCGCCGTCACGTTCTTGATAATCGCATAGCGCTGCGCCACGTCGTTCTCGGGCAGCACGCTACCGCTGAACTTGAGCGTCGACACCTTGTGATACACGCCGCCGTCCTTGTCCTGCATGGTGAGCATCCAGTCCAGGTTGTAACGCACCTCCTCGAGGAGCTCCGGATACTTCGGGAATTCGCGCGGGATGTTCCAATGAAGCGAATCCGCATACTTCGGGAAATGTTCGTAAATCTCGAGCAAGGTGAACACGGTAATGCCCGAGTTCACGATGTACTTGCCGTAGTCGCCGGCATCGTACCAGCCGCGCTGGGACTTGATTGCAGTTCCCTTGCCCTTGCCGCCGGTCGCCTTGTCGGTGCCGTAAACAATCACCTTGTCGTCCTTGTGGCCCGCGGCACGCGCCCACTTGCCCGCATACTGCGGCTCGAGCGCCATGCTGGAACGCTGGTAGTAGAACCACTTGAGGCTCGCCTTCACCAGGTCGTCATAGACGTTTTTCGCGACAACCATGGGAGTCCCAACGTATTCGCCACCACGGAACAGGCGGTAGGTACCGGGCTTCTTGACAGCAGAAATATCGAAAGTCTGTACTTCCTCGCCGCTGTAGTCCCATTCGTACACGTCGGGAGCCTTGAGCTTGAGCACCGTCTTTCCGGAAAGGTCGCGCACCTCGAGCCCGTTCGCGTCGTTTCCGGGGAAAACGACCGTCTTTTCGGCATCGGGGGCAAAACCCAGCTGGTTCATGAGGGGGGCTGCCCCGGCAGAAACCGCAAGCAGTGAAATGGCGGCAGGGACCGCCACACACATTCCAAAAACGCTTTTAAATGTATTCATGCCTAGAATATACTCTAAAATACGCCCACTCGGCGCCATTCAGCATTATATTCCGTTTTCTACAGGAAACAACGGCGTTTCCCTGTATACAGAAAAGCCGCAGCATCGTTCGCTGCGGCTCTCCTTCACAAGCTGGTTTATTCCAGGTGACCCGGAAACCGAATTACTTCTTGCTTCTGTGGCTGTTCTTGATCCACTCGGTCTTGTGGACTTCGGGGATGTCGTCCAGCAGGCGCAAGGTATGCGGTTCCGTGGTGTTGTCCAGCACTTCTGCCGGAGTACCCTGGTTCACAATCTTGCCGTCGTGCATAATGAAGATACGGTCCGAAACGTAGTTGGCAAGGCCAATGTCGTGAGTCACGAACACCACGGTCATCTTCAGCTCGTCTTTCAACTTGCGGAGGTAATCGAGGATGTTGGCGCGCACACAGGCGTCCACCATGGAGGTCGCTTCGTCAGCAATCAAGACCTTCGGGCGAAGGGCGAAAATACGGGCGAGCAACATACGCTGCATCTGACCACCAGAGAGTTCGAACGGGTACTTGCCTTCGATGTCGGCAGGCGTCACGTTCACAGCCAAAAGGCCTTCGTCCACGCGGCGACGGATTTCTTCCTTGGAGGGCTTGACCTTCAAAATGTTGAGGGCGTCCTCGAGCTGGCTTCTGATGGTGAAGAACTGGTTGAAGCAGCCAAACGGGTCCTGGAACACGGACTGAACTTCGTTCCAGTGGTCCTTCAAGTTCTTGATCTTGTGATCGCGGTAAAGGAACTGGCCGCGAGTCGGCTGGTACAGGCCCAGCATGATCTTGGCGAGCACGGACTTGCCGCAACCCGAGCCACCCACGATGGAGATGAACTCTTCGTCATAGATGTCAAAGGAAACATCCTTAACAGCGGTCTTCAAGCTCTTGCCGGCGCCAAAGTCCTTGCTGATGCGCTTGGCAGAAAACACAATGGGCTTATCACTTAGCATAATCGCACCTCACGTCACGATCGCCGACAATGCGGAGATTCTGGGTATTCTTCTTGCAATCCGGGCATGCCTTGCTGCAACGCGGGGCGAAGCGGCAGCCCACAATCTTGTTCTTGAGGCTCGGAGGAGCACCTTCGATAGCCACCGGGTGGCGGCCACGCTGGCTGGCCTCGGTACTGAGCATGGCGCCCATAAGAGCCTGGGTATACGGATGACGCGGATCCTTGACGACCTGTTCTGCCGTACCCTTTTCCACGAATTCACCGGCGTACATGATGGCGATATTGTCGGCCACGTGGTACAGCAGCGGAAGTTCGTGGGTAATGAAAATCATGGTGCTGAAGATGCCCTTGTCTAGCAAGTCAAAGATCATCTTGATCACTTCCTTCTGGGTCGAAACGTCCAGAGCGGAAGTCGGTTCGTCAGCAATCACCATCTGCGGGTTGAGCAAGGTGGAGATACCGATCACTGAACGCTGGCGTTCACCGGCGGTCAGCTGGATCGGGAAGCTGTTCAGCACACGCTTCGTGTCCATCCCGAACAAGTCGAAACGGTCGCAAAGACGGTCATAAATTTCCTTGTGGTCCAAAGCCTTGCCGGGCTGCTGGTGGGCGGCGATCACGTCGGCAGCAATATCCTTGATCTTGCGCACCGGGTTAAGAGCGTTAAACGCGCCCTGCGGGATCATGGAAACCTTCTGGGCGAGCACGTTCCTGCGAACATCCTCAATGGAACGGTTCATAAGGGATTCCATCTTGTCGCCGTTCTTCACGCGAACGTCGCTCTTGCCTTCGGGATAGAGCGGCGGGATGCACATGCCCATAAGGCCGCTCACCAAGGTGGACTTACCGCAGCCCGATTCACCGGCAATGCCCAGGATTTCGCCCTGCTTCATGGAGAACGAAACGTTGGTCACTGCGTGAGTCTTGTCGCCAAAACGGCCGAGGTAATAAAGGCTCAAGTTTTCTACTTCAAAAACATTTTCAGACATTTTATACCTCTTACTTGCGCAGACGCGGGTTAAAGACGCCTTCCATGGACGTGTTAATCAGGTAGAGGGCAAACACCGTAAGCGTAATGACGATGGTCGCCGGGATGAACGCAATCCAAATGGAGTCAGAAAGGGCACCGTTATCCTTGGCCTGGTTCAAAATGATACCGAGGCTCGTGGAATCCACAGGGCCGAGGCCAATCATGGAGATGGACGCTTCGGAGAGGATTCCCGAAGACACCTGCATGATGAACACCATGAACACGTACGAAAGCAGGTACGGGAGCACATGCTTGATGACGATGGTCAAGGTGCTTGCACCGTTGATACGGGCAAGGGCGATGTGGTCACGGCTACGGAGGGAAGAAGCCTGCGCACGAACAGCACGGGCAGACCAGCTCCAAGCGGTGAGACCGATGATAAGGCCAATCAAGGTGAGAGAGCGGCCATCCTTAACAGCGGAGCTGATAAGAACGAGAATCACGAACTGCGGAATCACGATGAAGATGTTAGTGAGCATGTTCAACACTTCGTCAATCCAGCCGCCGCGGAAACCGCCAAACAAACCGATGAGCACGCCGATGGTCGTCGCGATGATACCCGCAATAAACCCGACGTAGAGGGAAGAACGGAGACCCGCAATCAAAAGGGACACATAGTCACGGCCAAGGTGGTCGGTGCCAAGCAGGTGGTCTGCACTGGAACCGGCATAGGGGCCAGCCATGATGTCGCGGGCGTTAATATCCACACTGTAGAAGAGCGGTCCAAAGAGGGCAATCAACAGCGAAAGGACAAAGATCGATACACCGATGACAAACATCGGGGACTTGAGAAGGTTTCTTAAGAGTTTTCCCATGATTACTTACCTCCCATCTGGAGACCGGCCTTGACACGCGGGTCAAAGACTGCAATCAAAACGTCAACTGCAAAGTTTGCAACGAGCACGCAAGTAGAAATCATCAAGGTGCAGCCCTGGATGGTTGCGTAGTCGTTCTTTTGAATGGCATTAAGCATCGCCATGCCGAGACCCGGGTAGGAGAAGATCATTTCGGTAATAAGGGCACCACCCACCATCGCACCGAGGCTCTGAGCAAGACCCGTGAGCTGCGGGAGCATGGCGTTGCGGAACACATAGCTAATGATCTTGCCTTCCTTAAGGCCGAGCCACTTGGCGTACTTCATGTAGTCGGTGCCGAGTTCGTAAATGGACATGGAGCGCATACCCGTTGCCTGACCCGAAAGAAGAATCGGGAACACCGAGAAGAACGGGAGGATGTAATACCAGCCCACACTCTTGATGCAGGCCCAGGAGAACGTCAGCTCGGGAATATCGGAGCTGTAGGCGCCCATGGCGGGGAACCAGCCGAGAGTGATGGAGAAAAGGGCCACCAAAAGCATACCGAACACGAAGAACGGCACACCGTTCAGGAACATGGCCACCGGGAAGAACACCTTGTCAAACACGCCGCGCTTGTAAGCGGCAAAGGCGCCAAGGAGGTTACCGATGATCCAGCCGAGGATGATGGTCGGGGCCTGGATGAGGAGCGTCCACGGGAGGGACTTCTTGATGATGTCGGTGACAGGCTCACTCGTAGAGAAGCTGCGGCCGAGATCGCCGTGGAACACGTTAAGAATGTAGGAGCCAAACTGCGAAAGCGCAGAGGAGAGCTTCGGGTCGGTCTTAAGCACAGCCTGGTCCACCATGACGGTGTCTTGGTGTTCTGCCTGGACTGTTTCCATGACGGGAACCTGTTCGACCTTCGCGACCTTCTTCTTGGTCTTCGGGTCTTTTTCCATCACAGGCTTGCCCTTGGCATCGAGCACCGGCTTTTCTTCGAACACCGGGTTGCCGGCTTCGTCGACCTTCTGGCGTTCAACCATCTTGGGAGAGCCGTCTTCGTTCACTTCCTTGACAGTCTTCATCACCGGGGCACCGTTCTCGTCGAGTTTCGCGACGCGAACAGTCTTCATCTGGCCGTTCTCGTCCACTTCCGGTTCATAAATCACATTGCCCTGTTCGTCGAGTTCGGCCATGCCGAAGGACTTCAGGAGTTCGGCCTTCTTCGCCTGGGCTTCAGTCGGAGAAAGGCCCTTGCCCGCTTGACCCATAATGATGTCGACCGGGTTGTTGTCGCCAAGACGCGGCAACGCAAAGTTGAGTGCCACTGCGCAGACGAAGGTCAGCAAGTACCAGAACGCCTTCTGCAGGACATATCGTAGCATAGGATATTGTTTAAGCATTTGTTAATCCTTCATCCTTTATTTAGCAAGCTTCAAATTCCAAAGGGTCTTGGTGCCCGAAGCCACCCACGGCAGCTGAGCCGGAGCGTAGGGGTTTTCGGCAGTCGGCCAGTTGGTCCAAACGCGGTCGCTGAATTCGTAGAACTGTTCCGGCAGGTAGACGAGCGGAATCGACGGCTGGTCTTCCATAAAGATCTTGTTCAGTTCACGGTAGGACTTGGCGATTTCAGCAGAGTCGGTCATCAGCGGGATGGCGTTCAACAGTTGGTCCACTTCCGGACGGAATTCCGGAGTGCCCGGCTGGTTGTAACGGCCGATGTTCACGCCGGCCCAGGCGCCAAGCGGCTGCCAGTCACGGCTGGCCATCACCTCGTTGAAGCGGCTCCACGGGAGAGACGGAGTCACGTCGGCGACGGGCTTGTGCATCACGAGGTCAAAGTTGCCAAGGCCCATGGCCGGCCAGTAGGAACCGCCGTCCACAAAGCCTTCACGAATGTCGATGCCCGCCTTGCGCATGCCTTCGACGGCGATGGTCACAATGGCTTCCCAGTCGGTCCAACCGGTCGGGCTCGTAATGTAGAGCGTCGGGAGCTTTTCTCCCTTGGCGTTTTCCATGTGGTCCAGAGTGCCGTCATCCTTCCAAACCGACTTGAAGCCGGCGTCGGAGAGCATCTGCTTCACCGTGTTCAATCGTTCGGCCTCATCGCTAATGCCAAGATTCACACCGTACTTGGCGCAGTCGGCGTCGTCAATGTACTTGCCTTCGAGAACCGTGGGCATAATGAGCCCCGGCTTAATCTGCGAGGTGTAGTTCGACACGGCGAACTGGCGGAGGGCGTTGTAGTCAATGGCGGTAGCCAAGGCACGGCGGAAGCGCTTGTCGTTGAGCGGTTCCTTCATCGTGTTGATGATCATCATCGGCATGGCGCCCGGCAGGTAGTACGGCGGTTCGTTCAGCCAAGTGTGAACGCCGGCGCCTGTCTTGCGGTTGATGCGCGGGATGTAGCTCTGGGAAGCGTCCAGGTTGCCTTCACGCATGGCGATGGTGTTGTGCTCGTTGTTTTTGTAAATCGGGTGAACAATGTACTTCGGAGCCGGGAGCTTGCCATCGTGAAGGGCGGCATTGCCCCAGTAGTCGTCGCGGCGTTCCAAAATGATCTTGTTCGGGTCGGCGCTGCGGAGATTGTACGGACCGCTCACGATCGGGGTACGGTAGTACTTGCCGTTGAGCATGCTGATCTGGGAAGCCGGCATACCTTCGATGCTTGCGAGTTCCTCGGAATCCATCAGGAGTTTCTTGACTTCGTCCTTGGAGCCCTTTTCCTCAATGAGCTTGGCAAACACGTGGGCCGGCACAATGCGGATGGCCTGCAAAAGGTCACGCACCGAGAGCGGGTTGTTGCGCTGCGCCTTGTTCACAATGAACGAAAGGCGTTCGCCCTTCATCTGCTTCGGGGCGGCGGTCTGAGCGGAGTCCTGGGCTGCCGGTTCGGCGTAGAGTGTATCCACGTGGATAGCCGAAATCTGTTCGCTCGTGTTGATGGCGCCGTTCGTGAAAATGAACTTCACGTCGTCGGAGACGACCGGCTTGCCGTCGCTCCACTTGGCAGCGGGATTCAAGTCAATGACAATGCTGTCGTTGTTCGAAAGTTCAGCAACAAGAGTTCCCAACAACGGCTCGATTTCGCCCGTGAGGGAATTGTACGTAATCAACGGTTCGTAAACCAGGTTGAAACGTCCGCCAATCGGCCAAGCGGCCATCCAGCTTTCGGCCAGCGGGTTAAAAGTAGCAGGAGCGTCATTCTGCTGCCCAGACAAATAAAGCGTTTCTTGACGCGGAAGGGATCCGCCGGCAAGGCCATCGTCAGATGCGCTTCCACATCCAAAAAGGGCCGCCGATGCCGAAAGCGCTACTGCGGTCTTGGCAATCGTTTTCAATCCAATCATTGGTATCCTCTTATTATAAGCCGATTTACGGCTTTTGATGAAAAATCAAAACTTAATATAGATTATTCCAAAAAAAATGATTTCATTTAATAAAAAAAACCGATACGTGCGTATATACAGTGGGATTCGGCACCGGATGTTTAAAAATTTTTACCAAAAATCTTCTTTTTGTGGGGTTTTCCTGTTATTCCAAGCCCTCCGGACCGGCCGCCCGCCACACAAACAGGCATCCCGGCAGAGCCCTCCCCTTAAACGCTGCGACGGCAGACGGGAGTTCTGCGCCCGGCCCCAAAAAGCAACTTGCATCAAATTACAGATAAACTCACTCCCACAAACTGCAAAAAATTTGTCTATACAAAAGAAGCGTCCCTTGATAGGGACGCCTCTTTCAGTAATTCTAATGGTTTAAGAAATTACTTTTTGCAAGCCTTCTTGCAGCCGCACTTCTTGGCAGCAGGAGCGGCCTTGCAAGCCTTGCGCGGGTCACCGGCGTACACGGCAGCCTTGCCGAGTTCTTCTTCGATGCGGAGGAGGCGGTTGTACTTGCAAACGCGGTCCGTACGGGAGAGAGAACCAGTCTTGATCTGGCCAGCGGCAGTACCGACGGCGAGGTCAGCAATGAAGGTGTCTTCGGTTTCGCCAGAGCGGTGAGAAACGATCGGAGCATAGCCTTCGTTCTGAGCGCGCTTGATGGCAGCGAGAGTTTCGGACACGGAACCCACCTGGTTCACCTTGATGAGGATAGCGTTGGCGATGCCAGCCTTGATGCCTTCGTCGAAGATGGTCGGGTTGGTAACGAACAGGTCGTCACCCACGAGGTTGATCTTGCCACCGAGCTTGTCGGTCATGACCTTCCAGCCAGCCCAGTCAGCTTCATCGAGACCGTCTTCAATGGAGAAGATGGAGTACTTGTCGATGAGCTTTTCGTAGAGCTTCACCATGTCGGCAGACTTGACAGTCTTCTTGGTGCTCTTCTTGAAGGTGTAGGTTTCCGGCTTGCCCTTCTTGGTGTTCTTGTCGCAGAATTCAGAAGAAGCAACGTCGAGAGCGATCTTGATGTCGGAACCGAACTTGTAACCGGCCTTTTCAGTAGCGGTCTTGAGGGCGGCGAGAGCCTTTTCGAGGGTCATCACGTCCTTGATTTCGTAACCGAACTTGTTCTTGGCGGGCTTGATAGCAACGCCCGGAGCAAAGCCACCTTCGTCACCGACGGTGGTGTCGAAGCCACCGTTCTTCAGCACGGACTTGAGGGCGTGGAAGATTTCGGTGACCATCTGGAGGCCCTTGGAGAACGTCTTGGCGCCAACCGGGGCGATCATGAATTCCTGGAAGTCGATCGGAGCGGAGGAGTGAGCACCGCCGTTGATCACGTTGCACATCGGGCACGGGAGCGTGAGCTTCTTGGTGCCATGGAGCTTGGCGATGTACTGGTAGAGAGGCATCTTGGCGTCGTTAGCAGCGGCGCAGCAGACAGCCATGGAAACGCCGAGGATGGCGTTTGCACCGAGGGTGTTCTTGAGCATGCGGTTGCCGTCGAGAGCGATCATGGCGTCGTCGACTTCGGTCTGCTTGGCCGGGTCCATGCCGATGATCTTCTTGGCGATCTTGGTGTTCACGTTCTTCACAGCAGTGAGCGTGCCCTTGCCGCAGTAGGTCTTCTTGTCGCCGTCGCGGAGTTCGCAAGCTTCGCGTTCGCCGGTAGAAGCACCGCTCGGGACAGCAGCGTGACCCTTCACGCCGTTTTCGAGGGTAACATCAACTTCGAGAGAGGGATTGCCGCGAGAGTCGAGGATCTGGCGGGCAACAACGGATTTAATTTTAGAAGCCATTTTTTAGCCTTTTGGTTTAGTGTGAAATTTTGTGCTGTAAATATAGGAATTTCGTCTTCAGTCCTTCAAGCACCTAATGGAAAAACCTTCATCCTTGCGATCATAGGACGACTTAGATTCCATTGAATCGACGAGCATGTACCACATCCACGCATATACATTAGGTTTGGGCGTCCCTAGTTGGTCTATTGTCCAAAAAATCGTCTGGTCCATAAATTTCAAATAGGACGGCCACAATGTTGATGCCGTATCGTCCATAGTACGATATCCATATCCCCCTAAAAAAGCCCCGAATGAAAATTCATCTATATACTCATTCGAATTATATTGCAACGATGCGTTTAATTTATGAGCTAAACTCAAAAAGAGGTTACCCGACTTACCACAATCGCGTACATATTTAGACAATTGTTCGAACTCAGCAACGCTCGGAATGTGGAAACCCTCAGGGCAAATACCTCTATATGGTTCTTCTACTTGATTACAAAGCTTTTCAACACCACATTCATCTTCGGTCCGTCCCATAGCCGATGCCCAAGTATATAGCCGTCCATATTGGCTACAATTTTTTTCATCATTATCAAAGCAACCACTGTTATGAGCCTTAAAGACAAGATTTTCTGAAAGCCAAACCTGTTCCCCTATACGAACCGTCCCATAAATATGTCCATCACGATTATCCCTTATCTCGCCTTTTTCACATTCCGCCCGACAGACCAAATTCTCTTGCGAAGCTCCATCAAGCTCTTTAACATCACCGATATTGCTGCTGGAAACGTCGCCACAGGCCGCAAGCAGAAATGTAGCAGCAACGATGGCTAGAGATTGCTTCGCGACGGCTTTCAGCCTGCTCGCAATGACACGCTTCTTGAATCCCATGATAAAACCCCATTTGTTTATTTTAAATGTAAAAATAACAGAAAAGGCTCGCTTTTGTAAGCGAGCCCTTCCTCTAGGATAATTCTGTGCTAGTTCGTAAGAATTAGAAACGGAAGTGGGCGAAAGCCTTGTTGGCTTCGGCCATCTTGTGCGTGTCGTTCTTCTTGCGGACGGCGTTGCCTTCACCGGCCTTGGCAGCAACGAGTTCAGCGGCAAGGCGAGTAGCCATGTTCGGTTCGTTGCGGTTACGGGCAGCATCGAGCAACCAACGGAGAGCCAAAGCCTTGGCACGGTCCGGAGCCACTTCCATCGGCACCTGGTAGTTGGCACCACCAATACGACGGGACTTGACTTCGAGGCGCGGCTTGATGTTTTCAAGGCAGGCTTCAAACTTTTCGAGGGCAGTTTCTTTGCCTTCGACCTTCTTGTCGAGTTCTTCGAGAGCAGTGTAGACGATCTGTTCGGCGATGGTCTTCTTGCCCTGCTTAAGGACAACACCGACGAGTTCGGTAACGAGAGTAGACTTGTAACGCGGATCCGGGAGGATGGAGCGATGGAGGGCCTTTCTTCTTCTAGACATATTTTACCACCTTACTTCTTTGCCGGAGCGGCACCTTTCTTTTTAACACCATACTTGGAACGGGCGTTCTGACGGCCGTTGACGGCCTGAGTATCGAGAGCGCCACGAATGATGTGGTAACGAACACCCGGAACGTCCTTCACACGACCACCGCGGATGAGCACGATGGAGTGTTCCTGAAGGTTGTGGCCTTCGCCGGGGATGTAAGCAGTCACTTCCATCTTGTTGGAAAGGCGCACACGGGCAATCTTACGAAGAGCGGAGTTCGGCTTCTTCGGGGTGCTGGTGTACACACGGGTGCAAACGCCACGCTTTTGCGGGCAGGACTTCAAGGCCACGGAAGCGGTCTTGTTGCTGATCTGTTCACGTCCGTTACGGACGAGCTGTTGAATAGTTGGCACTGTTAATCTCCTAGATTTTGGAGTGCAAATATAGTTTTTTTCCCAATTATTTCAAGTACTTACGCAAATTATTCCGCTTCTTCCTCGTCAGAGACGCCGATTTCGTTATCCAGCATCTGGATGCCGCTATCGACTTCAGAATATTCTGCATGTACGTTTTGCAAACGAGCGCGTTCCTCTGCCTCGGCATCGGCATCGAGCACCTGAACGTTCCTCAGGTGGCGGGCACCGGTACCGCACGGAATCAGTCGACCCATAATCACGTTCTCCTTGAGGCCCATGAGCGGGTCCACCTGCCCTTCGATAGAAGCGCGGGTAAGGATCTTGGTCGTTTCCTGGAACGAGCAGGCAGAGATGAAGCTGTCTGTCGCGAGGGAAGCCTTCGTGATACCAAGGAGCATCGGCGTGAAGGTCGCCGGCGTCTTGCCCTGAGCTACGAGCTTGTCGTTCTCGGCGCGGAGACGTGCCTTGGAGATTTCTTCGCCCGGGAGCAGTTCAGAATCGCCGGAATCCTTTACCTTCACCTTACGCATCATCTGGCGAACGATGCATTCGATGTGCTTATCTGCGATAGCCACACCTTGCAGGCGGTACACAGCCTGGATTTCGTTAACCAGGTGGCGCTGGACCTCTTCAGGTCCGAGGATTGTCAGGATGTCGTGCGGGTCTGCACTGCCTTCGCTGATCTTTTGACCAGCGCGGACACGGTCACCTTCGTTGACCGCCAAGTGGACGCCACGCGGAACCAGCACCTTCGCTTCTTGGTCGTCCATCTTGATAATAACTTCTTGGTTGCCGCGGACTTCGTTGCCCATGACGATAAGACCGTCCATCGGGGCGAGCACGGCAGTATTCTTCGGCCTACGGGCTTCGAAGAGTTCTGCCACACGCGGAAGACCACCGGTAATGTCGCGGGTCTTACCGGCTGCACGCGGGAGCTTGGCCACCGTGGAACCGATAGAAACGGCATCGCCGTCCTTGACCGTAAGGATGGCACCATCCGGAAGCATGGAGTTACCCACCTTGTTGCCGGAAGCGTCGAGCACCGTGATAGCCGGACGGAGCTGCTTGGTGCTGCTGCCGTGCTTTTCGCTAATCACAATCCAAGTCTCGACGTCGGTGTTTTCGTCCTTTTCGATACGGAATGTCTTGTTTTCAACGAGGTCGACGAGCTTGACCTTACCGGCCACGTTGGTAATGATCGGGCTGTTATACGGATCCCATTCGAACATCACATCGCCGGTCTTGACGGTAGCGTTGTTCTCGACGTGCAAAATGGCGCCGTACGGAATCTGGTAACGTCCCTTGTTAATGCCTGTATTGTCGAAGATGACCAATTCGCCCATACGGCTGGTGACCACCTTCTGGCCTTCATGAAGCACGGTCTCGACCTGTTCGAGTTCCACGCGGCCATCGACCAGAGCCTTCTTGTTGTTTTCAACAGTCAAACGGCTAGAGGCACCACCGATGTGGAACGTACGGAGGGTCAGCTGCGTACCCGGTTCACCGATGGACTGCGCAGCGAGCACACCCACGGCTTCACCCAAGTCAACCGGGCGACCGGAAGCCAGCATACGGCCGTAGCACTTGGAGCAAACGCCCGTGCGGGATTCGCAAGTAAGCACAGAACGCATCTTGATGTGTTCAAGACCAGTGGCACTGATCTTCGGGAGGTCGCGTTCGGTCACGAGTTCGCCGGCCTTCACAATCACTTCGCCCGTCACCGGGTGCTTGATGTCTTCAACCGGAGCACGACCGAGCAAACGTTCTTCCAAAGGAATCACGGTGTCGTCACCGTCCTTGAATGCGGAAACTTCGATACCATTCGTCGTGCCGCAGTCGGGCTCGGTAATCACGAGATCCTGACCCACGTCAACGAGACGACGAGTCAAGTAACCAGCGTCAGCCGTCTTAAGAGCGGTATCGGCAAGACCCTTACGAGCACCGTGAGACGAGATGAAGTATTCCATCACGTTCAAGCCTTCGCGGAAGCAGGACTTAATCGGGTTCTCGATAACTTCCTGACCACCGAGCTGCTTAATCGGTTTCTGCATCAGACCGCGCATACCGGAGAGCTGCATAATCTGCTGGCGGCTACCACGAGCGCCAGAGTCGGCCATCATGTAAACAGGGTTGAAACCATCGCGGTCGTGACTCAGCAAATCCCACTGCTTGGCAGCGACATCGGCAGTAGTCTTGGACCACACGTCAATAATCTGGTTATAACGTTCACCGTCGGTAATGACACCGTCTTCGTAAAGGCTGCGGATTTCGTTGACCTTTTCGGTGGCGGCATCAAGCATGGCCTGCTTCTCTTCGGGGATCACCATTTCGGCGATAGCCACAGAAGAACCAGCGCGCGTTGCCCACTTGTAACCGTTCGCCTTGAGGTCGTCGAGGTAATCCACAGTCACGCGGTTGCCGGTACGGCGGTAGAGATCGTCAATGGACTTGGCGATGACCTTCTTGCCGAAGGTTTCGTTGGCGTAGCCAAGTTCATTCGGAACAAATTCGTTGAAGATGATACGGCCAACCGTCGTCTTGATGACATTCGAGTCCTTCAAGGTGAGGAACTTGACCTTTTCACCGGCCTTGACGTTCACTTCGATGTTGCCGTTATCGTCAGCCATTTCGCGAACGCAGGTGCAATCCTTCTCGAGAGCGCCCATGTAGATCTTGCGGCCAGCCTCGAGCTTGAGGTAAACATTCGCATTCAAGTCGACAACGCCGTTTTCGTAAGCGCGAACCGCTTCGGCAGCATCGAAGAAGTGCATGCCCTCGCCCTTGCGACCCGGACGCGGCTTGGTGAGGTAGTAAAGACCAAGCACAATGTCCTGACCCGGCACAGCAATCGGCTGACCAGAGGCGGGGTGGAGAATGTTGTTGGAAGACAGCATCAAAACGCGGCATTCGAGCTGGGTCTCGAAGCTGAGCGGAAGGTGCACAGCCATCTGGTCACCGTCGAAGTCCGCGTTGAAAGCGGTACAGACGAGCGGGTGCAGACGGATTGCATTACCTTCGATGAGCTTCGGGTAGAAAGCCTGAATACCCAGGCGGTGAAGCGTCGGAGCACGGTTCAGCATCACCGGATGGTCTTCGATAATTTCTTCGAGAATGTCCCAAACTTCGGGACGTTCGGCGTCCACATACTTCTTTGCGGACTTGAGCGTGTACACAATACCGTCTTCTTCCAAGCGCTGGATAATGAACGGCTTGTACAGTTCGAGAGCCATGCGCTTCGGGAGACCGCACTGGTGCATCTTGAGTTCCGGGCCCACCACAATGACGGAACGTCCGGAGTAGTCAACACGCTTACCGAGGAGGTTCATACGGAAGCGACCCTGCTTGCCCTTGAGGAGCTCGGCGAGGCTCTTTTGCGGACGAGACGTGCCAGAACGGGCCACGCGACGGCCGCCGTCGAACAACTGGTCGACAGCTTCTTGCAACATGCGCTTTTCGTTGCAGAGAATCACATTAGGGGCACGGATGTCAATGAGCTTTTTCAAACGGTTATTACGGTTAATAACGCGACGATAAAGTTCGTTCAAATCGGACGTGGCAAAGCGGCCGCCTTCGAGCGGAACGAGCGGGCGCAGGTCCGGCGGAATCACCGGAAGCACGTCGAGAATCATCCAAGACGGCTGATTCGCAAGCAGGCGAACTTCGTTCGGGTACTTGCGACGGAATTCTTCAAAGGCGTCGGCCAGCACAAAGTCATCGTGCTTGGACTCGTAATCGGCCTTGAATTCGGCGACAGCTTCGGCGAGGCCCTTGAGCCAAGCCTTGCCGGAATCGCGGGAACCGTCCGGATTGTTGTAGTAGCTACGGAAGCTTTCCATCTGGGACTTGCGGAAAGCGTCCACAATCTTCAAACGCTTGATGGCCTCGTCGACCTTGGTGCGGGACTTGGAAGTCGCCTGCAGGCGGAGGTCGGCAGAGAGCTTGGCCAAGTCGATGCGGTCAAGCAACTGCTTGATGGCAGAGGCGCCCATCTTGGCGTCGAACTTACGGTCTTCGGCGACGAGGTCCTGGTAGGTAGCCTCGTCAATGAGGGAATTCTCTTCGAGGTCGGTATCGCCCTTGTCGATCACCACGTAACGTTCGTAGTAAATGACCTGTTCCAGTTCCTTGGTATTGATGCCGAGGAGGGCACCAATGACGCACGGCTGGTTACGGACGAACCAGATGTGAGCGAGAGGAATCGCAAGTTCAATGTGGCCCATGCGTTCGCGACGCACCTTGGAGTGTGTCACTTCGACGCCGCAACGGTCACAGATAACGCCCTTGTAGCGCACGCGCTTGAACTTGCCGCAATTGCATTCCCAGTTCTTGACCGGTCCAAAGATCTTTTCGCAGAAAAGGCCATCCTTCTCGGGCTTGAAGGAACGATAGTTGATCGTTTCCGGCTTGGTGACTTCACCGTAAGACCAGTAACGGATCAGGTCCGGAGCGGCAAGATGAATCGAAATGTCGCCAGAATTTTCTTGAATTTCCATCATTTCTTCGGACATATTACTTATCTCCAGTGGTCTCGATGTCAAGACCCAAAGAATGAACTTCGCGAATCATAACGTTGAAGGACTCGGGGATACCCGGCTTCGGAGTGTTCTTGCCATGGACAATGGCGTCGTACACCTGAGAACGTCCCTGCACATCGTCACTCTTGACGGTGAGGAGTTCCTGCAGCGTGTAGGCCGCACCGTAAGCTTCCATGGCCCACACTTCCATTTCACCAAAGCGCTGACCACCGAACTGGCTCTTACCGCCGAGCGGCTGCTGCGTCACGAGGGCGTAGCTGCCGATAGAACGGGCGTGGATCTTGTCGTCCACCAAGTGACCGAGCTTGAGGTAGTACATGTAACCGATGGTCACCGGGTTCAAGAAGGCTTCACCGGTCTTGCCGTCATAGAGCTTGGCCTTACCGATGATCTTGTTGTTTTCCGGATCCATTTCGTAGTTCACAATCGGGTTCTTCTGGTAAGCCTTTTCGAGTTCCTTGCAGATATCCTCGAACTTGGCACCATCGAACACCGGCGTAGAAACCTTGAAACCGAGGGTCTTGGCAGCCCAGCCTAAGTGCACTTCGAGCACCTGACCGATGTTCATACGGGAAGGCACGCCCATCGGGTTCAAAAGAATCTGAAGCGGACGACCGTCTTCGGTGAACGGCATGTCTTCGACCGGAACGATCTTGGAGACGACGCCCTTGTTACCGTGACGACCAGCCATCTTGTCACCGATAGAGAGGCAACGCTTCTTGGCGATGTAGACCTTGACGCTCTTCAAAACGCCCGGCTTGAGTTCGTCGCCCTTCGTCACCTTGTCAATTTCCTTTTCCATGGTGCGAGTGAGGGTGTCCAGGTTGTCGCGTGCAACGAGCACGAGCGAGAGCACCTGTTCCTGGAGTTCGTCGTCGCCGACCACGAAGGTGGAGGCGGGAGAAACCTTGGTCACGTCGATCAGGGCGAGGTTCTGTTCGTTGTAAATCTGGCCTTCGCGAACAAGGAGTTCGTGAGTTTCGTTGTCCATCACCTTGCCAGCGGCCTTGCCACCAAGGAGTTCGAACAAGTGCTCACGGCAAGATTCCTTGATCTTGTCAATCTGAATCTGGAAGTTGGAACGAATTTCTTCGATGGTTTCCTGATCCTTTTCCTTGCTCTTCTTGTCGGCCTTGTCCTTCTTGCTGAATACGCGGGTTTCGAGCACAACGCCCTTCATTCCCGGAGGAGCCTTGAGGGAGGAGTCGCGCACATCGCCGGCCTTTTCGCCAAAGATAGCGCGGAGCAAACGTTCTTCCGGAGAGAGTTCGGTTTCGCCCTTCGGGGTAACCTTACCCACGAGGATGTCATCAGGACCGACTTCGGCACCCACGCGGATCACGCCATTCTCGTCGAGGTTGCGAAGCGCATCTTCACCGACGTTCGGGATTTCGCGAGTGAGTTCCTCGGGGCCGCGCTTAGTGTCGCGGACTTCGAGTTCGTATTCTTCGATGTGGATCGAAGTGAAGGTGTCCTTGATAGCGAGTTCTTCGGAAATAATAACGGCGTCTTCGTAGTTGTAACCATTCCACGGGAGGAAGCCGATCAAAATGTTCTTACCCAAAGCGAGTTCACCGTGGTCGGTCGAGACACCGTCGGCCAGCACATCTCCAGCCTTGACGAAGTCACCCACGTTCACGATGGGCTTTTGGTTAATGCAGGAATCCTGGTTGCTGCGTTCGAACTTGCGGAGAACGTATTCGTCAATCGGGTCCTTGCCCAAGAATTCATAGTTTTCGCCGAGACCCGTCAACTGTTCAAAGTTGCCGTTCACCATTTTACCGCGAAGGACCGTGATGTTGCGGGCGTCGACGAAGGTCACCTTACCGTCGTGCTTAGCGCGGACCACGGTACCCGAGTCGAGTGCGGCACGGCGTTCGAGGCCGGTACCCACCACAGGGGCTTCGGCACGAAGCAAAGGCACAGCCTGGCGCTGCATGTTGGAGCCCATCAAGGCACGGTTGGCGTCGTCGTGTTCAAGGAACGGGATGAGGCCAGCGGCCACAGACACAATCTGCATCGGGGCCACGTCCATGAGGTCGATGTGTTCCACATCTTTGTCGCCGATTTCGATGCTGTCTTGACGGAGCACGTGCGGGTATTCGCTCTTGTCGCGAACAATCACGTATTCTTCCTTGAAGCGGTTGTCGTCGGTGAGTTCGGTCGAGGCCGGAGCCACCTTGAACTCATCTTCTTCGTCGGCGGTGAGGTAGGTGATAAAGTCAGAAACAACCTGTTCCACGGACTTGTTCACTTGTACGTAATCGGCCTTGCCATTGAAGTCTTCGAGAACAGAACCGTTCTTGACGAAAATGGTTTCGTCGCTAGCGGTAATCACCTGGAAGATCTTGTTCACAAAGCTGTCGAACAATTCGCGCTGGCGATTGTCGAGGTTCATGCGGACAGAGTCCATTTCCTTGTTCGTGAGCTCGAGCTGCACAAACAGGTGCGGGTCATGCACAAAGCCCTTGAAAACGCCAAAGTGCCACTTCTCTTCGGGGAACTTGACCACATTGCCTTGGGCATCCTTAAAATCGACAAGGCCCACAATGCGGTACGGGGTTTCAATGAAACCAAAATGGTTCACCACGGCGTACGAGGCAAGGGAGTTAATAAGACCGATGTTCGGACCTTCCGGAGTTTCGATCGGGCACAAACGACCATAATGGGTGTAGTGCACGTCACGGACTTCGAAGCCCGCACGTTCACGGGAAAGGCCACCGGGGCCAAGAGCAGAGAGACGACGCTTGTGAGTGAGCTCAGAAAGCGGGTTCATCTGGTCCATGAACTGAGAAAGCTGGCTGGAGCCAAAGAAGGCCTGGACCACAGAAGACACCATACGGGTGTTCACGAGGTCACGAGGAGTCGTCTGTTCATCGTCATTGTGGAGCGACAGATTTTCGCGAATCACACGGCTCATGCGGCTAAGGCCAACAGAAATCTGGTTGGCAAGAAGTTCACCCACAGAGCGGGTGCGACGGTTGCCCAAGTGGTCGATGTCGTCAAGCTGGTAACCTTCGTCACCATTGTAGAGGCCGACCATGTACTCGATAATGGCAAGGAAGTCCGTCTTGGTCATCGTCATGTGCGTGAGAGACGGAATCTTGAAATCGGTCAGGTTGAAGCGTTCGGCGATTTCTTTGAGCAAGGAAACCATGGACTGGCTGTAGACCTTGGCGTTCAAGCGGTAACGACCCACTTCGCCGAGATCGTACTTACGCGGGTCATTGAGGAAGAGCCCGTCAAAGTAATTTTCGGCAGCCTGCAGGTTCGGAGCTTCGTCCTGCTGCTGGTGCGTCACAGAGTAAATGGAGCGGAGCGCTTCTTCGCGAGAACGGGTCTTATCAGCAGCGAGCGTGTAGTGGATAAGGAGGTTCTCTTCTTCCTTCGAAAGGAGCACAATCTTTTCGACGCTGCTTTCGCGGAGGCGTTCGAGCTTCTTGTCGTCAATGACAGTGTTGGCTTCGACAATAACTTCACCGGTAGATTCGTCGACAACGTCATTGAAAATAATGCGGTCAATGAGGACGCATACGCCGTCGTCATTGAACTTTTCAGCTTCTTCTGCAACGTTAACTTCTTCAGTCTTCTTGTAGAAGAGGTTCAAAATATCTTGGGTGGTCTCAAAACCGATGCTGCGAAGCATTGCCGTCGCGGCAATCTTCTTTTTGCGGTCGATGATGAGGTAAAGGATGTCGCCTTCGGTATTGAATTCAACCCAGGCACCGCGGTGCGGGATAATGCGGCTCTTGTAGTCAGAGCGGCCGTTGGGCTGGAGTTCTTCGTCGAAGCTCACACCGTAAGAGCGGTGCAACTGCGAAACAACAACGCGTTCGGCGCCGTTCACAATGAACGTGCCGTTTTCGGTCATAATGGGAAGCTCGCAGATCAAAACGTCGTTCTTGACTTCTTCCTTGAGCTTGGTGTCTTCGCCGTCCTTTTCAAAAACGCGAAGGGCGAGTGTCGCGTAGAGCTCCATAGAATAAGTGAGCCCGCGTTCGCGGCATTCAGGGATGCTGTATTTCGGGATGCCAAAAGAATACTTTTCGTATTCAAGGGAGAAAAGTCCGTTGGGATCCGTGATCGGGAAAATGTCCTGGAAAACGCGTTCCAGCCCGACCTTCAATCTCTTTTCTTGAGGAATGTCCTTTTGAAGGAATTGCTCGTAGGAAGCCTTCTGGACTTCGATCAAGTACGGAAGTTCCAGTTGGAACCTGTTGGAGGAATAGCTTTTTCGCTCCGTAGTCATTAGAAATACCTCATCCGGTGAGAAGAGCCTTGTTCAGTAAAAAACACCAAAAGCCCGCACTCGCGTGCAGGCGATTGGTAAAGAAAATTCATCGATGCAAAAGCATTACTTAAGAGTAACCTTTGCTCCGATTTCTTCGAGTTTCTTCTTAAGAGCTTCGGCGTCAGCCTTCGGAGCAGCTTCCTTGATGACGCTGCCGGCGGTTTCGACGAACTTCTTAGCTTCACCCAGGCCAAGACCGGTGATAGCGCGAACTTCCTTAAGAACGGCCATCTTCTTGTCGGCAGGCGGGACTTCCGCGAGCACGACGTCGAATTCAGTCTTTTCTTCAGCAGGAGCTGCTGCAGCGGCTGCCATTACGACAGCACCACCGGCGGCGGCTTCAATGCCGTGGGTTTCCTTGAGATAGTCAGCCAAAGCCTTAGCTTCGAGAAGGGTAAGACCAACGATTTGATCGCCCAGTGCCTTGATATCAGTTGCCATGATGTGTTTCTCCGATTATTCCGTTTAAAATTTTTGGTTTGTGGTTTGTTGTTAAGCTTCCGTTGCAGGAGCAGCTTCTGCTGCTTCAGGGGCTGCATCGGAACCCGATTCTTTTTCCAGCTTCTCCTGGAGGGTCTTGATTTGACCGGCAATCGTGGAGCCAGGTCCGAGAGCGATGGAGACGATCTGAGCGATCATGCCCTTACGATCCGGGATCTTGGAGAGGTTCACGACTTCGGAGCCAGGCATCGGCTTACCATCAAGGTAAATGCTCTTGGCGACCAAGAAATCAGGGTTTGCTTTGTGGAATGCTTCAATTTCGCGAGCGGGCAGAAGCGGATCTTCTTCGAAGCCAACCATCACAGAAGTTGCGCCGGTCAGCATTTCGTCGAGACCTTCAACCTTGAGGGCGGCGAGCACGCGCTTGAGAAGAGTATTCTTCACAGCGTGGTACTTAACACCCTTTGCGGCGAGTGCCTTGCGGAGGGCATTGTCCTTTTCGACAGTGATGCCCTGGTAATTGAGCAGGTAGACGGCGGTAGCATCCTTGAAGGATTCAACGAGGGCGTCCACGGTCTGTTGTTTTTTAACTACAGCTTTCATGGTATCTCCTATCGTGTCAGTGCCATATCAAGTTTGATGCCCGGGGCCATCGTAGCCGTCAATGTGAGGCTCTTGATGTAAGTGCCCTTAGAAGATTGCGGCTTGTTCTTCACCACGGAGTCAATCACAGACTGGGCGTTTTCAGCCAGCTGGTCGACCGTGAAGGAGAGCTTGCCTACGGGGGCGTGAACGTTGGAGCCCTTGTCGACGCGGTACTGGATTTTACCAGCCTTGAGTTCCTTGACGGTCTGGGCGACGTTGACGGTCACCGTACCAGCCTTGGGGCTCGGCATCATACCACGAGGACCGAGGACACGAGCCACCTTACTAATCACCGGCATCATGTCGGGAGTAGCAACGACGGCGTCAAAGTCCAGCCAGCCTTCCTGAATCTTCTGAACCAAGTCGGCACCACCAGCGTAGTCTGCGCCCGCGTTCTGTGCAACTTCAATGTTATTGTCCTTGCAGAACACGAGAACGCGGACCTTACGACCGGTACCATGCGGAAGCACGACAGTGCCACGAACCACTTGGTCGGAATGTTTTGGGTCCACACCGAGATTGAAGTGCACTTCGACCGTCTGGTCGAACTTCAATTCGGACTTTTTAAGAATTTCGATTGCTTCCTTCAAACCATACGCTTGGTTACGGTCAAAAGATTCGGCAATCTTTTTGTATTTTTTTCCTCTGAACATGGTGTTTCCTGTCAGATACGTAACGGTGAATTACCTGCCTCAGTCAGCTACTTCAACGCCCATGGAACGAGCAGTGCCCGCCACCATGCGCATAGCAGCTTCGAGGTCGATTGTGTTTAGATCCGGCATCTTCTTTTGGGCGATTTCCTGGATCTGGGCCTTGGTGATCTTGGCAACCTTCTTACGGTTGGGTTCACCAGAACCACTCTCAATGCCGACGGCCTTCTTGATGAGGACCGGAACCGGCGGAACCTTCGTGATGAAGGTAAAGCTCTTATCGGCGTAGACAGTAATGACCACCGGGGTAAGCATACCCTTGGCGTCTTGAGTCTTAGCGTTAAATTGCTTACAGAACTCCATGATGTTCACGCCCTTCTGACCAAGGGCGGGACCTACCGGAGGAGCCGGGTTTGCCGCGCCACCGGGGATTTGGAGTTTAATATAACCTGTGATTTTCTTTGCCACTGTGTTATCTCCGTTGCAAAAACCGTACTAACAATTAAGCGTCGGCGGACTCGACCTGGTTGAAGGCAAGTTCGACGGGCGTAGAACGACCGAAGACGGTGACCATGACCTTGATCTTGGTCTTGTCTTCCATGATTTCGTCTACGACGCCCACAAAGTCCTTGAAAGGACCTTCCTTGATGCGGACATTTTCGCCAATTTCGTACGGGATTTGGATCTCGCCTTCTGTAGAGCTTTCAGGACTAACTCCAAGAAGACGATCGACCTCGCTCTGTTGAAGCGGAATAGGAACACGAGAAGCGCGTGTCATTCCGGCGAAATGGGTGACGCCATTGATGGTCGACACCAGGTGCTGGGTGAGCTCGTCCAGCTCCATTTCAATAACGATATAAGCAGGAAACAAGAGTTGGGTCGTTGTACGACGACGACCGCGAACGGTGCTTACCACTTCGCGGGTCGGTACGATAATCTGACCAAACTTGTCTTGAACACCTTCGCGTTCAATCATCTGCTCGATGTGCTTCTTAATGTTGTTTTCTTGGCCCGAAAAAGTATGGATGGCGTACCAACGTTTCATAGTACTAGTTCCCCATAATCTTGTCGACGATCCAAGAGAGACCAACATCAAGACCGGCAATATACAATCCCATGATGACACTGAAAAGCATCACAACAAGAGTGGATCCTTTGAGTTCTTCCCAAGTAGGCCAAGTGACCTTTTTCAATTCTTGGATGGACTCCTTGACATATTGCTGAATCTTACGCATGATGACTCCGGAATTTGAGCAGGTCGGGAGGGACTCGAACCCCCAACCAACGGTTTTGGAGACCGTGACTCTACCAATTGAGCTACCGACCTATTCAGAATCCTTACTTGGTTTCCTTGTGAACGGTATGCTTGCGGCAGAACGGGCAGTACTTCTTATATTCCACGCGGGAAGGATGAAGACGCTTGTTCTTGTCGCAGTCATAGTTGCGCTGATTGCATTCGGTGCATTCAAGCGTGATGAGTTCTCTAGGCATTTTTAATCCCGATTACTTGATGATTTCAGTTACGGAACCAGCACCAACCGTGCGGCCACCTTCGCGGATAGCGAAGCGGAGCTGCTTTTCCATGGCGATCGGGGCGATCAGGTTCACGTGGATGGTCACGGTGTCACCCGGAGTAACCATTTCGACACCTTCCGGGAGCTGGATGGTACCAGTCACGTCGGTGGTGCGGAAGTAGAACTGCGGGCGGTAGCCGTTCATGAACGGCGTGTGGCGGCCACCTTCGTCCTTCGTGAGGACGTAGATCTCGGCCTTGAATTCGGTGTGCGGAGTCACGGACTT